>NZ_JBEHGF010000030.1:0-28954 GCF_040225725.1 Corynebacterium sp. KPL4015
GTACTACGGTGGTCGCCAGCCTCATTCATAAGGGGCCCACCGTCAGTTACAGATACACCACACTAGTGGACGCAACCGTTGGCGTGTCGTCGGCTGGGCACCTTTTGTCATTTAACGGGTACTTTTCTGATTCCAATGGAGTGTGAGTATTCGGTTGGGAAACCGTTGCCAGAGAAGGCTGGGGGACCGAGGGCGGGTCTGCGGATTCCTCAGAAGCTACCGAAACTGCATCAGCCGTTTCGGCGGGGTACAGGTACATGTGGGGCCGATGCATATGATTTGGATCTCGCGGCTGGATTTAGGAATTAAAATGAGAACCAAAGTGGGGTAAATTCCTGCCAGAAACTTCCAAGTTTCGATATTGCAGTCTCCATTAGTGATAGATCGCACTTATATCGAAAATAAATTATTTATTCTGGACTTTCGCGAGAAGTGCGAGTGAAAATACTAATGGATTGAGATAAAAGTGTGAAAATATGCATCCGCTGGGCGGGTTCGCTATAGTTATAGCCGTAAACATGGTCGCCGATGGGTGCTATATATAAATTGTGTATATCGATGTCAATGACACTTTCAATACGAGGAGTTATCTATCGGACGGCTAGAAAAGACACTCATTTTTGATTGAAAGGGAACGCAAATATGCGCCTTGTGAGCAAATACATTGCTGCAGCTTGCGGAGCAGTCATGCTCGCTACTGGTCTCTCCGGTGTCGCGTCAGCAGCACCGTCCGGTAATCTCGTCACTCTCGGTGACTCCTACTCCGCTAACCCTGACCAAGTCCGAAATACCTTCCGTGGGGTTCCTGGCGCAACCGATAACTACCCCCAACGCGAGGGGTGCCTTCAGGCGCCTAATAACTGGCCGCGGAAGCTTGCCGCAAAGACGAATCGACCACTGGCTGATTGGTCCTGCACCGCTCAGACGTCCAATACCATGAATCAACGCTTGGACCGGGCTATTGACAATGGCGACATCCGCAATGACTCCACCGTCGTCATCGCTGTAGGAATGAATGACTACGGTCCATTTAACTTCGATGTGTTGAAGAGCTCTCCGGATGTCCCGAAAAACGTCCACGACAACTATGTGAACCGTTTGCGGGAAGCTGGCGATAAGATTCACCGCGCAGCACCGGGAGCAAAGATCGTTGTATCGGGCGCACTGCCTACCGTGGATCGTGAACACGCAACGCTCTGCGCGGTCAATGTGATCCCGAACCGCCCGGGCGGTATTTACGTCCCAATCCTGCGGGATGTCGAAAATTGGAACCGTGATAACCAAATTGAGGCAGCTAATTCAATTGGGGCAACCTACGTTGACATGATTGATGGCGCTCGCGGCCATGATACGTGTGCTCCAGATGCCGAGCGTTGGGTCGCTGGCTTGATTGATACCACGACACCGAACTACAACATGAGTATTCATCCGTCGGATGCAGGCTCCGAGTACATGGCTAACACTCTTTTGGCTCACGTATAAGTATTCGAAGCTCCTTTAATTGGAGGCAGTGGTTTCCAACACTGTTCCTGCCTCCAATTTTCAGACCTTCACCAGTGGAGAGCACGGGTGAAGGTCTTTTTATATTTTCCATCTATTCCCGCCGCTAGTTTTAGGCGTGCGAAGGCTGTGGCGTAGCTAAGCATTAGCGCCGGAAGGGACAACGAGCGGGCCCCCTGTAATTGGATCTTCAATAACCAAGGCTTTTAAATTGAATGCGGTGAGAAGTAATTGAGGAGAAATGATCTCCTTGGGAGCCCCAGTTGCAAGAATTTTTCCTTGGTTCATTGCAATCAAATGGTCGCTATATCGAATAGCCAAGTTGAGGTCATGTAAAACCATAACGATGCTGCGCCCCAGTCTTGTTCGCAGTGAACGAATGAGCTCGAGAATTTCGATGGACGTCGCCAAATCTAAGTATGTTGTGGGCTCGTCGAGGAACATAATCTGTGTGTCTTGAGCTAGAACCATGGAAATCCACACTCGTTGGCGTTGGCCACCGGAAAGCTCATTAATGGAGCGTTCGGCGAATTGAAGGGAGCCGGTTTGGGTGAGCGCGGAATAAACTTCCTGCTCATCGGATGCTGACCACTGGCGCAGCCATGATTGATGTGGATGGCGCCCGCGAGCGACAAGATCGGATACAAGTAAACCCTCTGGCGCAATGGGGGCCTGTGGCAACACACTAATTTTTGTAGCCACATCCTTTCGACGAAGCTCACTGATATTGCGCTCACCTAACAATACGGTGCCACTTTCTATGGGCAACAGCCTTGCGAGGCTGCGTAAGAGGGTCGATTTTCCGCACCCGTTGGGACCAACAATCGTAGTAACTTTGCCTTTCGGTAGCTCTACATCAATATTTTCAAGGATCGGAGTATTGCGCGCGTATCCCACAGTGAGGTTTGATGCCGTAATTGCTGTGCGCGAAGTGATTAATGGGTCAGACATTAAGCTGATTGAACCTTCCGATTTTGCTGAACGAGTAAATAGAGTAAAAACAGGCCCCCAATTATCGAAGTAACGATTCCAACAGGAAGCTCGATCCCCAACAGAGCATGAATGACGACGTCTGCACCGAGTAAAAGAATCGCTCCAGTAAAGGCGGAGGCTAGCAGCGGTGGTGTTGCGGTACGGCAGACACGAAGTGCTAATTGGGGAGCGACAAAGGCTACAAAGCCAATGGGGCCTGCTGCGGAGACCGCAACGGCAGTTAATGCTACGGCGAGTATGAGTACAGAGAATTGCACCGCATTGACACGAGAACCGAGTGCCTGTGCCATGTCTGGGCCGAGCGCCGTAGGCAGTAGTTGGTAACTAACCCATCCGAGCAATGGCGCAGACATTATTATTGCAATAGCTACTGGAAAAGTAGTCGTCCAATTTGCTCGTTCAAGTGAGCCAGTCAGCCAAAATTGAGCGATGGAGGCATCGTGCAACTGGGCACGAATCATGGCAAAGCTGATGTAACCAGACAACAGCGAGGTAATGATTATGCCCGAGAGCACGAGCCTGAATGGGTTTGCGGCTCCTTTCCAGGAAAGAATCCACACGACGACGCTTGTACTGACTGCTCCGATGAAAGCGGCCAATGGGACTCCGATGCCGGCCAACCAGCCTATGATGCCGGTACCCGAGCCGAAGACGATAACCGTAACCGCCATTGCTGAGGCGCCGGCGGTTATGCCTAAAATGTCAGGACTGGCGAGCGGATTTCTGGTTACCGATTGTGTTAAAGCTCCAGCGAGACCAAGAGCACAACCTACTGTAAGCGCAGTGAGAGCACGCGGCATTCGCCATTCGAAGACTACTAGTTTCTCCAGTCGAGTGCCTTGGCCGCTGACAATAACTTCCAGTATTCGGCCGAAAGAGATCGGATAATCTCCCAGCATGATAGAAAAAGGCACAAGAAGTAGAGCCAGTATAGCCAGAATGAAAGTGGTAGATAATTGCCACGGGCGCCAAACAACTGAGAGTTCTAATAGTTTTGTGCCAATGCGGAAGGCAGGGCGGCCGGGGACGGAATTGCGGTCACTACTCATAGCGCTACCCCCTTCCGGTGGAAGACGAGCACGAAGAATAAAGGGGCGCCGATAAAAGCGACGACGATTCCTACCGGTAACTCGCCTGGACGTGCGATGATTCGGCCAATGACATCAGCAAGTACCATCAACGTGGCACCTAATAGGGCGGAATACGGCAAAATCCACCGATAGTCAGGACCTGTGATGGCACGAACCAAATGCGGCACTATCAAGCCAATGAACCCAACTGGTCCTGCCATAGCGGTCGCAGCCCCCGCAAGCAAAGAGATTAGGACCATACCGAAGAGGCGAGCCCGATCGGTTCGAACACCGAGACATTGAGCTACATCGTCTCCTAGGTTAAGTCAGTTTAGAGCTGGGGCTGAAGCAAAGGCTAAGACGATGCCCAAGACTGCGAATGGAAGTACTCCCCAAAAGACATCTAGACCTCGACCCGCTACCGAACCTACGGTCCAAAAACGCATACGGTCCAGGTTGGCTTCTTCTGCCAGAATGAGGCCTGTAGTGATCGAATTCAACACGGCAGACAAGGCTGCGCCACTAAGTGTAAGAGTGAGCGGACTAGCATTGCCTCCATTGATGCGTCCCAGGCCGAAGACAATGATGGTTGCACTTACCGCGCCCAAGAAGGCAGCCACAGTTGTTGCAAACATACTGATCGATCCAAAGACTGCGAAAGTGGAAACTACTGCTAAGGCGGCACCAGCGTTGACCCCAAGAATGCCTGGATCGGCGAGCGGGTTTCGGGTGTGGCCTTGAATTAAAGCGCCAGCTACTCCGAGAGAAGCGCCCACTACGATTGCGATCAAGGTCCTCGGCACACGGAGCTCGAAGAGTACGCGCTGTTCAAAGTTTAGAGCAGTTGCACGGTGCGAAGGAACTTCTCTGAGAGCAGATATGACATCGGTTAGCGGAATACTTCTAGCTCCGACAGCGATACTCAAACAAACTCCGAGGACGAGCAGCACCAAACACAGTATGAGTCCCGCAACGCGTCGCGAATAGGTGCGGCTTCGAGGCAGTTGGGTGCAGTTAATGCTGAAACTGGAATGAATATCCATAGTGGGCAGTAGGAAAATCCTGTTCTGTGCGGTGAGACCTGTGTTATTTAGAACCGGACCGGCTTGTCTAGGAGTCAGGTCCATAAAACGAAGAGGCGATAGTTTCAGGCGATTGGCGTGCTGTTGAAGTCCTCCCATTTCCTCAAAGAAAACACTTGTTCCCATTTGTGTCCCACGCTGAGCTAGCGACTGAATTTTCGCAGTTGAACGTCATTAACAACCTGCGAAGTGTAGGTGCGGCACAAATATATGTGCTGTAAGTTAGGTTAGTCAACCCTAATCTTATTGATGTATTGAATGCCGGGCATTTTAGGAATGGAGAAGTGGTCGTAGAAGAGCTTTTGTCCTTGGATTGCAGATGGGAAAGAAGTTCAATCTCTCCGGGGGTGATTTTCCGTCTAGGCAAGGCTGGTTAATGGAATTTTGTGCCGATTTGCAGCGGAGCACTATTGCAATGTGGTGTAGGTAAAGCTAACCTAACCTAAAAGTTGCCTGTGGGTCTTTGGGAAATCCAGTGGAAGACGTTGAGGACAACTTCAGGAAACCGACTTTAAGGAAAAAGGATGTCAGTAAAGAGGAGAGCGCGGTCAACTATCGCAGCCGCAATCTGTGCCGGATTGGTTTTGTCAGGATGCTCGTCGAACGATTCAACCGATGAAGCGGCAACAACCTCCGAAGTTGCAGAGGACGTGACCATTGAGCACGCACGCGGCACGGATACGTATCCGGTCAATCCGCAGAACGTGGTTGCCGTGGGGCCGGCTGTTGATAACCTGCTGGAACTTGGAATTAAACCAGCAGCCGTCGTGCAGAATGCAAAAGACAAGAACTCACCCTGGCGCGAGGGGAAGCTCGATGGTGTCAAGGTGATCGATCAGGCAGATTTCAAAACTCTGCCACAAGAACAAATTGCGGCAATCGAACCTGACTTCATCGTTGGTGACTATTGGACAATATCTGAAGATAATTACAAAGAATTGTCAGCCATCGCACCGACCCTCGGCGGCATCTCCAATAAAGGGGAGGGGATTGGCTGGGAAGCACAGCTAGAAGCTTTGGGCAAGATCTTTAATAAGGAATCCGAAGCGAAGAAAGCCATTGATGAGGATCAGGAGCGTTTCGCTGACGTGAAGGAAAAACTGCCAAACCTCTCTGGTAAAACCGGCATTGTTTCTCAATTCGCCCAGGGATCCTTTGGTGCCGTTGCAGACCCCGAGGATCCGGGTGCATCCTTCATCTACGACCTGGGTATGAAGTTTCCGGATAAGCTGACTGACGGATCGGTCCCAGTTGATAAAGGCCGCGTCACGCTTTCTCCGGAAAACGTGTCTTACCTGGCCGCTGATTTTATGGTCATTTATAACCGCACCGGCTCAATCGAAGAAGTTGAAAATACTCCGGGATACAAAGATTTGCCGCAGGTGAAATCCGGTGCGACTCTCGCTGGTGATGAGGCGGTCGTCGCTGGACTCAACACCCCAACGAGCCTGAGCCGAGCTTGGGTCCTGGACAAGACGATGCCGACGCTGGAAAAGGTTGGAAAGTAGTCAAGGTTTGCTCAACTCCGACGCCTGCTAGATGGGGCTCAGATCGTTGCAGCAGGTAGTCGTCAACGCCTTTCGATTTATCGGAAGGCGTTCTCTCTAAAAGACTGTATCCAAGGCAGTGGTGCGTCCGTTCTTGCCTTTCCGGCAACGAAAACCGACGTCAGGCTTTCCGCATATTCACCCATCGGCGCAGCACGATGGCCGCGTTAAAAGGTCTCTAGGTGAGCTGGAAAATGCTTGGTGTTGGGAAAGGTGTTCAAAGCGTTAGTAACAACTTAATAAGAAAATTTAGGCCATCGAACAAAGTGAATTAAAAGCCATCAAAACCGAGAGGGGAATGGTCTCAAAATGCCAAGGAACAGCCGGAGCAGGGAAATTTATCCAATTTCTTACCGGGAATTATACGTGGAAGATATTGAAGATATATCGCCAGCCATGCGGCGAATTACGCTCAGCGGGGAGCAACTCCGAGACCACGATCGCGATGGTATTTCCGTTCCTTCGCTGATAAGCCATGGTTTTGACGACGACGTTCGGCTCATCTTCCCGGATCCGGAAACGGGGGAGCGGCCGCACCCAATCGCCCAAAACGATGGCAACCTCCTGTGGCCAGAAACTGTTAAAAATCTCTTCCGCACATACACGGTTCGCTACTTTGACACTGTTAACGGGCGGTTAGCAATTGATTTCGCTCGCCATGGCGTGGGCTTGGCTGAAAACTGGTCACAGAATGTCCGGATCGGTGACGCTATTTTTGTGGCAGGTCCAAAGTCGTGTGCGCAGTTACCCACGCATACCGATTGGCTTTTCTTGGCGGGAGACGAGACCGCGCTGCCAGCCATCGGCCGCTGCCTGGAATCACTTCCGACAGGGCATGATGTGGTTGCGGTGATAGAGGTTCCGACGAGCGCTGATATTCAAGACCTAGACATTCCCGATTCGGTACAGATCCACTGGGCCATACGTGACCGAGGCGAGGACTTCGTAGAAAAGTCGCGTGCGCTTTTTGAGGGGACTTCTCAGTCGGCATTGCCAGGTGGCGAAGCATACGCATGGGCGGCGGGGGAGGCCTCCCGGCTGAAACCGCTGCGGCGTTTGTTTAAGGCCTCCGGAATTTCCCCTGAGCATAGGGAAATCACAGGCTACTGGCGGCGTACCAGCCAGAGCGACGCTAAAGAAAGCGCATCGAGTAGCAGCAATAGTGTTTTGCACAATATCCATGATTTGGCTGAGTTGAATTCAGCCTTTGCGCTTCGCACTGCCGTACGTTTAGGGCTCTTTCAAGAGATCGATGCGGGTGCCAAAACAGTTCCTGCCCTTGCTGCTGCGACAGAACTTCACGAGGAGGCGTTGCGGAGGTTTATCCGCTACCTAGCTGCTCTTGAACTCGTCGAAGTCAGCGAGTCCACCTTCACCTTGACCGCAATGGGACTGGAACTGGCGGACCCGGATTCAAAGGTGGTGCGTTGGCTAAGCGGGCCTGCGCATCTTGAGGCGATGGCACTGATGCGCCTTGAACACAGCCTTCGTACCGGAGAGTCGGCACCGCAAGGCGAGAGGGGATTGCCGTGGTCAGAATATCTTGGCCAGGACCCGCAACTGGCAGCCGAACGCTTTGAGCAAAAGAATGTGAGCGCTGGGTGGACTGCTCCTTCCGCGGCAAAGGAACTGCAGCATTATCTCGATGAAAGGGCTCGCGTCCTTATCGTTGGGCAGGGCAGTGCAGTATATGCAGATGAAATTCTCCGGCGATGTGAGCATGCTCAGAGCAGGGTTATCACCGATGCTTCCTCGGAAGCAGTGCTACGGGAAATCGCAGGAGCTTCTCGTGAACGGTGCGGAACGAGTGGCGATGGAACTGGCTTTAATCCCACTGATGCGGACTATGCGTGGGCAACTGATGTAGTCTTCATTGATCCCTGGAGTGTCTTTGGCAACGCAGAGGTGACTGCCCAGTTAGACCGCGCCACTCACGGGGATGCGTTCCATCGGGCTTATATCCTTTCCGAGGTTCTGGAGGAAACCGGGGGCGATGAGCATTCCTATGAAGAGGACTTGGTGAGGCTTTCCATGTTCGGCACGAAGGTGCCGACACAAGAAGATGTCAGCGCTGTTGTCGCTGATAGCGGCGCTCTAATTTCTTCTGCCACGGCTGTTGGCTGGGGTAAACACCTTTTCGTCCTGGAGGCAGAACCGAATTCCTAAAGAGGAGCCTCGGTGGGACAAACGCCTCGAGCTTCACCATTTATTTCCGGACTACGGTTCCACGCGGGAGCCGGGTGGCCGTTACAGCCATAAGTGTGGTGAACACGGTGAAGTAGGCGAAGGTCGTCCAGCCGACCCCGTGGGTAAGGGTCATCAGCACCGTGCAGACTGACACACCGAGTGCGCTGCCAAGTTGGGTCGCTATGCGGCCTGCAGCGCTGGCATGGACGACTTCATCTTTGGTTAAGCCGTGGTAGGTCGCGGACATCGTGAGCACCGTAAGGGCTCCGATGCCGCCGCCGCGCACGAATAGCCCGCAGCCTTGAAGGATGAGCCAGCCTGCCGCCTGGCCGGTGGGAAAAGCGAAAGGTAGCGTTCCGATAATAGTGGCGACAATGCACACGTAGACAGTCTTCCGCGTACCCCATCGGGCGATGAATTTTTTCGATGCCGAGCGGCTGAAATAGGCGCCCACGCTTTGTAGGGCCAGCAGAAGTCCCGCATGCAGTGCGGTGTAGGCGTAGTTGCTCTGGTAGTGCAACGGAATGAGAAACAGTCCGCCATAAAACACGGTGCTTGCAATGGCCAGTGTTGCCCACGCTGAGGAAAAGGAAGCGTGGGTAAATAAGCGGACATCGATAAGCGGCGAAGGCGCCCGGAGCGCATGTAGCACAAAATATCCAATCAGCCCCGCGCTGGCGATGAGGAGAATTCCGCTTGCCCAGGAGCTCATGTGCCCGATGGTGGTAAAGCCATAGACCGCCGTGAGCAAACCGGGGGCGAGCAAGAGGTATCCCGTGCGGTCAAGCTGGGCTGTAGGGTCTGCTGGGGTTCGTTCTAGATAGTGCACGGCAAGGGCAATCGCGGTGATGCCGATGGGAACGTTGATGAGGAAGATGGCGCGCCAGCCGATGGCATCGACAAGCAGCCCGCCCAGTAGTGGGGCAATAGCGGGTGCGATAACCGCCGGTAGCCCGATTGCGGTGATAGCGCGTGTGGCCTGGTCCTTCCCGGCATTAGTGACAATGAGCGTCTGCATCACCGCCACCGAGAAGCCCGCCGCGAATCCCTGCAGGATGCGGAAGGCGATAAGCATGTCTATATGTGTAGAGACCGCGCACAGGATTGAAGCGACGGTGAAGACTGCCAGCGCGGTAATCCAGAGATTTTTGGCGCCGAAGCGGCGCGTTGCCCAGCCGCTGAGTGGAATGGCCATAGTAGAGGCCAACCCGTAGCCGGTGATGACCCATTGGGCGAGAACTATCGGTGCGTTGAAAGCCTTGCCAATGGAATGAATAGCGACGTTGACGATGCTGATATCTAGCAGCGGCAAAATTGAGCCGAAGACTAGGGCGATGACGACCCGCCTAGTCTGGGGATCGAGTTTTTCTTCTTCCTGCATGAGGGGTTCCCTTCGGAGTGTGTGCGCGTGCGCACATGGCGTGGTGAGGTGTGGTCATGATGGAGATAGTGATGGAGGTGTGTGGGTTAAGGGGTGAATGGTCCGTCGTGGGTGAGGGCGGTGAGCATTTCCGCGAATTGTTGTTGCGCGGGCTCCGGCCAGCGGGCGAGGAATTCTTCCAATTTTTGGGTCAGGCGTGAGCGCATTACGGCGACGTTGTCTTGGCCCAGTGGGGTTAGCGACAGTTGTATCCACCGCGCGTCGCGGGGATCGGTAGCGCGCGTGATGAGCCCGGCTTTTTCTAAGACCGAGGCGTGGCGGGATACCACCGAGCGGTCTAAGCCGATAACGGTGGCGAGCTCTTTTGGGGTGGAGGGACCACAGCGGTCTAGGCCGCTGAGTACCAAATACGTAGATTCATTGATTTCTTCACCGAGCCCCTGGGTGAGGTGGGCGTACATGCGTCGGCGGAGGCTGCGCTGGGAAAGGAGTCCCAGTGCGTCGGCGACTTGTTTGCTTGGAGTGTCCATGCCAGCAGAATACATGCAGAGTACACGCGTGTCTAGTGCACGCGTGCCTATTGCACGCTAATTTTGGCGAGATGGTTGCGGTAAAGAGCGGAAAGCGTTTAAAACAACCGCGTTTGTCCATTTTTCGGCCCGATTTTTGGCGAAACGCGGTTGTTTTGGACAGCCTGACGCTCAGCCATACCTCTATCTGCTGGGATGGGCACTTAAATCGCGCAAAAGAGCCTTCCGGTTTCGAATTCCGGTTCCCCGTGCACGCACCTTAACTTTCTGGAACGCTAGGATAGGAAAGAATAGATCTAGTTAAGGAGTACAAAGCAATGGCTAAAGAAAATGCACGCGCCCTTGGCCACGAAGTAGACGTGGACCGCGAGAAGTTTACTTACCTGGCATCGACTGATGCCGAGGGCAACAAGATTGAATCCGGCAAGGTTGCTGCAGCGGGAGCCGGTGCCGCGGGAGCTGCTGCTGCCGGTGCCGCTGCAGCGGCGAACGCGGATGAGCAGAACGATTCCGTGACCCAGAGTGATTACGAGCCGAAGAACCACGTCGTTACTGGTGCTGAGGAAGAACACGTCGCCGCCGCGTCCGAGCAACCGGATCTGCAGGAACAGCTGGATGAGGACAACGCGGACTATGAGCCCTCAGAGCACGTCGTGGGCGAGGCCGAAGAAGAACACATCGGCACCGCACCAGAGCAGCCGCAAGAGGATGTGGCAGATGATGAACGCGATGACTTCGATGACTTGAAGGACAAGGTCACCGAGGCCGGCAATGTCGTTGAAGAAGCCATCAACCGCGCTAAGGACTTCGTGGAAGACAAGGCGCAGGAATACCATGACGGATCCGGCAAGAAGGGCGGATTCTTTAACCGCGTGAAAGACGTTGTGCGCGAGGCTCGCGATAACCTCGACGAGAAGCGCAAGTAGTTAACTACGTCTGGGCCGCTGCTTTCCCGTAGGGGGAGGGGCGGCGGCCTTTGTGCTGCCGCGCTAGTCCAGCGCGTGCAGGTAGAACCGGCGGATAAGGATGCGGCGGGGGATATCGACAAGCGGGCGCAAGAAGGGCAGGGAGGGCTCGGAGGCGGCATCGATAAGCAGCAGCGTCCGCCCATCGCGCAAGCGCTCCAGGTAAAGGTTTCCTCACCGCGCTCGAGGTGACCGGGCAAGGTGCCGTAGGTAAAGCCGCAGCGGCCATCGTCGGCGAAGGTCTCGACCACGCGGCAGCGGAAATCAAACGGGCCAAGGCCCATGGTGACCTCGGCGCCTTCTTGTACGACTGGGTGGGTGGGGTGCACACGGAAAAGGCCGCTGCGCTGGATGCCCCAACGAAAGAGCCGGTGGGCTGCGGTATCGAAATCCGCGTCGATGACCCTGCTCATGTGCAGCTGCGGGAATCCGGCGGTATCGGAATAAGAAAGCGGCTCTGGCATCTTAAGTCTCAGCGCTAATCTGTGGGGAGCTCATGGGGTGAAGAATAGGGCATCGAAAAGTTTTTGGGTACGGATTAATAGTGTGATCACCCCCGAAACCTGAAAGAACGGTAACGGCTTGGAAACAGTCACAGGACTGAGCTGCTTTCACACGAGATTCATGTCAGGATTTAGCTAGCACGATCTTGACAACTGAAAGAAGGTACTTTGATGCTTCGCATTCCGCACCTAAAGAAAGTCCTGGTGGGCTCGGCTTTCGCTGGTGCGTTTTTCTTGGGTTCCCCTGCAGCAGGCGCCCAAGAATTGCCCCAACCGGATATTGACTCGGCAGGGTTAATCAACCAAGTGCGTGATGGCCTCGCGGACTTTGGCATTGAGACCCCTGAGGTGGATAAGCAGGTCACCGATACCGTAGATTCTGCGGTGCAGAACGCGCACGATACGGTGGCGAATAAGGTCCAGCAGGGGGCTCAGTATGCGGAGCCAGCCACGAACCCGAACCCGTTCGGGCTGCTGGAACAAGCCACCCAGGTAGAGCAAAAGCCACTGGGTAATAATCCCAACTACCAGTGGAAAAATGATGGATTTTCCAAGGTAGCCGCAGGCAAGCCCGATGCAGATTTTGTTCTGCACCGCGTGCCGGGGTCCTTGTTCGATGCCCCGCGCATTCCTGAGGAATCCGATGTTGCCATGAACCAAGGCAAGTCCCTCTATGGCCCTGGAACTCCCATCTACATCAATGGTGACACCATGTGCACCTTGAGCGTTGCCGGTCATGACGATGCTGGCCGCAAGGTGGGGCTGACCGCGGGGCACTGCGGCAATGAGGGCGATGCCATTATTTCGGCCGATTCCGATCACATTGGCCCGACGGGCACCATCGTGTCCAAGAACGACGAGCTAGATTATTCGGTTATCGAATTCGGCTCTAACGCAGAGGTCACCCGCACCTACAACGGGGTTACCGTTAACTCCCTGGGCGGGACCGTAAACCCGGGTGAGACCGTGTGCAAGCAGGGTGTTGCCACCGGCAAGACCTGCGGTATGACCTATCAGCAGGCACAAAGCATCCATGTCAACCAGGTCTGTGCCATGATGGGCGATTCCGGTGCACCATTGCTCGCCGGTGACCGCCTCGTCGGTTCCATCTCCGGCGGCTTCCTGCCGGTGAACTTCCCGTGTCGCACCCCGCTGCAAGGTGCGGTTCACAACCCCACCGCCGCTACCAACATGGACACCATGTTGGCGGATATGAACCGCCGCGGTGGCGTTGGCGCAGGGTTTACCCTGCCCGAAGCATAAGCGCGAAGCAGACAGCGCCCCGTTCAGCCTTGAGAGCCGCACGGGGCGCTTTTTCATGCGCAATTTCTATGGGCATATAACGCGCATGCGTCCCGCCAAAGTGGGGGAAGCGCAGGGTAGTCTTGCCTGCGTAATCGCCATAAACTAAGGTGAGACTTACCTATTACCCGCTTAGGGATAGTCAATATCTGCTGTGGCTAGTACTTCCATAGCTAAGTTTGAACCGAGGTTTCCCCATGCACCAAACCCATTCCACCCCACCAGAAACCGGTCCCATGCGCGCGGATCAGGCACCCGCCGATGCCGTGGTGGAACTGTCCGCTGATTGCCTGCACAACGCGATAGAGACCCAACCAGCACTGGCCGTACGGCTGCGCGAGCTGGGCTTTCGCCCAGGCACCCGCGTGCAGATTGGCCGCACCGTCGCCGGCGGTGCGCGCGTGGTCACCGTGGGCACGGCCCGCTACGCGGTGGATGCGCACACGCTGCGCCAACTCGAAGTCATTCCGCTGGAGGCATAAGCCATGGCACATAACTCCACGGCCCCAGCAAGCTGCCACAGTACCTCTAGTATGCGGATAGCGGCGGAAGGCACGCCAGTCCTGGCACTGGTGGGCGCGCCCAACTCCGGAAAATCCACCCTCTTTAACGCCTTGACCGGCGCGAAGGTCCAGACTGGCAACTGGCCGGGCACCTCCGTCGAGGTCAGCCGCGGGCTCTGGAACGCGCAGCCAGAGGCCTTCGACATCATCGACCTGCCCGGTGCCTATTCACTTGAGCCCATGAGCCCGGATGAGGCCTTTACCAAGCAGATGCTCATTGACTGCCCGGTAGACGAGCGCCCCGATGTCGTCGTGGTCCTCGTGGATGCAACGGCCCCAGCCCGTGGGCTCAATCTGGCGCTGCAAATCGCCGCCGAGCCCTACCGCGTGGTCATCGGCGTGACCAAGGAGGATATGGCCGAGCAGCAGGGCATTAGCATCGATACTGATGCGCTCTCCCGCGTTACCGGCATGCCAGTGGTCAGCGTCAATGGCCGCCGCCGGCGCAACCTCGACGGGCTGGAAACTACCGTGGCACAGGCCATGCGCGCCGAGCCAACCATCATCCGCCAGGATTCCGGCCTGGATCAGCGCTTTGCGGATCTCGATGCCGCCGAAAAGGCCGCGGTCTACCGCGTGGAGGTAGGCGAGACCCTCACTCAGCGCGTGGACCGCGTGGTGCTCCACCCGGTGGTGGGCCCGCTGTTCTTCCTCGCAGTGATGTGGGCGGTCTTTTTCATCACCACCACGGTGGCAGGGCCCATGCAAGATGGCCTCGAAGCCCTTGTCACCGGTCCGGTTTCAGATGCGGCCCGCGCCGGGCTCGAAGCCATTGGTCTGGATCACTGGCTTATTTCGGGCTTGCTTGTTGATGGCCTCATTGGCGGCGTCGGCATGGTGCTGACCTTCGCCCCGCTGCTGGCGCTGATGTTTCTGTGCCTGGCCGTGCTGGAGGATTCCGGCTACATGGCCCGCGCGGCGGTGGTCACCGATAGGGTGATGCGCTCGATTGGCCTGCCCGGCAAGGCCTTTATCCCCATCGTGGTGGGCTATGGCTGCAACGTGCCAGCGATTTCGGCCACGCGCGTGCTTGGCGATGTCCGCCACCGCATCCTTACCTGCCTGCTCATCCCGTTTACTTCGTGCTCGGCGCGGCTCATCGTCTTTATGATGCTGGCGCAGGTCTTCTTCCCCGATCACGCCGGATCGGCCGTCTTTGGCATGTACGTCTTATCCATCGCCTTGGTGGTTGCCGTGGGCCTGACGCTGCGGAAAACGGTCTGGCGCGCCATGCCGTCCGAGGCGCTCGTAATTGACCTTCCTTCGTATCAGCTGCCCACGCTCAAACTATCGGTCTCGGTTATGTGGGTGCGCTTGAAGGGATTTCTTCACACCGCAGGCGGCATCATCGTGGCCACGGTGGTGGTCATTTGGCTGCTCATGTCCATCCCAGTTACCGGTGGGCATTCCTTTGACGAGGAAGCCGTCCCGCCGGAGGACTCGGCGTATGGCGCGGTTTCAAAGGCGATATCCCCGGCCTTCGCGCCGGCAGGCTTCGATTCATGGTCCCTGACCGGCCCGCTGGTTACCGGCTTCGTGGCGAAGGAAACGCTGATTTCCACCTGGGCGCAGACCTACGCCGTCGATGACGTCACGGATGCTGATCCTGAGGAGCAGGCCGAGTCTTCGCTGGCCGATCACATCCGCAGCGATTTCGATGCCGCCTCCGGTGGGCACGGGCTGGCCGCGGTGTGGGCGTATATGGTCTTTCTCTTGGCCTATACCCCGTGCGTGGCTACGGTGGCCGCGCAGCGGCGCGAAATCGGCTGGAAGTGGACGCTCATCGGCTTTGTACTGCAGCTCGTCACGGCTTGGGTCTTGGCAGTCGGCGTCTTCCAGGTGCTGAGGTTATTCCTATGAGCCCTACAGACAAGGTAAAAGAAGCGATCCGCGGCGGTCACTCCACCCCCGCGGATATCGCCCGCGCGACGGGATTAGGGCAGGGGACGGTGGAAGTAATCCTCGCACATTTGGAGCACAGCGCGCAGCTCGTGCGCGAATCGCTGTCCTCGTGCCCCACGGGCGGTTGCGGAAGCTGCTCGCACAGTGACGGCTGCTCCGGCGCCGAGGGCGGGCGCCGTGAACCGGTCCTATTGAAGCTTTCGGCCCGCCCTTAATCCTGCAGCATCTGCAAAGCGGCCTTGTGCAGGCGGCCATTGGAGGCAATGGCTGATCCGCCGTGCGGGCCAGGATTGCCGGAAAGATCCGTAAACGTGCCGCCTGCCTCGGTCACCAGCAGGGAAGGGGCGGCGAGATCCCAGAGGGAGACCTCCGGCTCGGTGGCGATATCGACGGCGCCTTCTGCCACGAGGCAGTAGGACCAGAAATCGCCGTAGCCGCGCAGGCGCCACGTCTTATCCGTGAGGTTGAGGAATTTATCGCGCAACCCTCGCTCGGACCAGCCGGTCAACGAGCTCATGGCTAGGGAAGCATCCCCAAGTTTTTCGATCTGGGAGACGTGCAGGCGCTTTGGCTCGCCGCCAAAGACACGGTAGGCACCGGCGCCCTTAGCCGCATACCAGCGCCGGCGCAGGGCAGGGGCGGAGACCACGGAGACGACCGGTTCGCCGTCCTCGAGCAGGGAAATAAGCGTGGCCCATACCGGCACGCCGCGCACGAAGTTCTTTGTGCCATCGATGGGATCGATGACCCACTGGCGGCCTTCGTAGCAGGCCTGGCCGCCGAATTCTTCGCCTAAAACCTCATCGCGCGGGCGGGAGCGCTTCAGCGAATCGCGGATGTGCTTCTCGCAGTTCAGATCCGCATCCGACACCGGGGTCAGGTCCGGCTTTTCCTTCACGGAAAGGTCGGTGGCTTCGAAACGGTGCATCGTGACCACATCGGCGTGACCGGCTAACTCGAGCGCGAGACCTAAGTCTTCTTTGAATTTACCCACGGAGCCATTCCTCCATTTGTTGAACTACTTGTTTATTTCCGGCCAAGCACCACTCGACGCCACCGGCTTCTATCTTGCGGGCCGCACCACCGGCGGCCTCAATGAGAGCCTTGCCGGGGAACCAATCCCAATCTGCTATCGAGTGCTGCATCCAAGCGCCCCACGTACCTTCTGCCACGGAGGCCAAGTCCACCGAACCGGCACCAAGCATACGGACTGTAGCAAAGTTTTCGGTTACCCGCTGCCATGCAGCACGAATTTCTGGATCCGCGAGCGACGTGGGGTGCAGGTAGGACGAGAGCGAGATCTCCTCCGCGGGCTTATCTGCCAGCTTGGCGACGTCCTTGCCATCCAGCGAGGTGGGGTAGTCGCGCCCGCCAAACCAGGTATAGCCCATGGCGGGGCGGTGGACGGCGCCGAGGGCGACCCCGGAGGCATCGGTAAGCGCGAGCGCTGAGCACCAATAATCGGAGCCGGAGGTGAAATTATAGGTGCCATCGACCGGATCGATGACCCAATTGCGCCCGGACTGGGACTCGCGGGCGGTGCCTTCTTCCCCCACCAAGCCGTCCTCGGGGCGCACGGCCTCTAGCACGCCGGCGACGAAGCGCTCGGCGGCGCGGTCAGCATCCGTGACCACATCAGAAATAGAGGTTTTCTGCTCAACCGAGACGCCCATCTCGCGCAAGCGCCAAGCCAAGCGTCCGGCGTTATACACAAGCGCCTGCGCCAAATGGGCATCCCCATCGTCTGCATGCGCGACAATAAACGTTTTGATGACCGCATCGATCATCTCCTGCAAGCTTGGCTTTTGATCCATGCACACCATTGTCACCCTAAATCCCACCAATGGCTAATTCTGTGGGGTAGGTGGGTAAGATTGGGCCCTATGCGTCCCGAAGTAATCACACGGCTCAAGCAATTGGACACCACCCTGACCACTATTGAAAAGGTCATGGATCCGGAAGCCTTGGCTGCGCGCATTCGGGAATTAGAAGCCCAAGCTGGGGATCCCTCGCTGTGGGATGACCCCGAGCACGCACAGAAGGTCACCTCTGAGCTATCAAGCGCGCTAGCAAAGGTCCGCAAACTGGAGTCTTTGCGCGGGCGCTTAGATGATATGCCGGTGATGTACGAGCTCGCGGAGGAAGAAGGCACCGTCTCCGTTGCCGATGAAGACCTCGCTGAGCTGGAAAGCGCCATCGAATCCCTCGAGGTAACCACCATGCTCTCCGGGGAATATGACCCGCGCGAGGCCGTGATCAATATTCGCTCCGGCGCCGGCGGGGTAGACGCTGCCGATTGGGCGGAGATGCTCATGCGCATGTACACCCGCTGGGCTGGAAAGCACGACCATAAGGTGGATATTTACGATATTTCCTATGCCGAAGAAGCGGGCATTAAATCCGCCACCTTTGTAGTGCATGGGGAATACATGTACGGCCAACTTTCCGTGGAACAGGGCGCGCACCGCCTCGTGCGCCTTTCGCCCTTTGATAACCAGGGCCGGCGCCAAACCTCCTTTGCAGAGGTTGAGGTCCTTCCCGTGGTGGAGCAAACGGACCACATCGACGTGCCAGATAACGAGGTGCGCGTGGATGTGTACCGTTCCTCTGGCCCCGGTGGACAGTCAGTCAATACCACCGATTCCGCGGTGCGCCTGACCCATATCCCCACCGGCATCGTGGTCACCTGCCAGAACGAGAAGTCGCAGATCCAAAACAAGGCTTCTGCCATGCGGGTTTTGCAGGCAAAGCTTCTGGAACGCAAGCGCCAGGAGGAGCGGGCGGAGCTCGATGCGCTCGGCGCCGGCGGCAATGCCTCCTGGGGCAACCAGATGCGCTCTTATGTTTTGCACCCGTACCAAATGGTCAAAGACCTGCGCACCAATTTTGAAATGGGCGATCCCTCCAAGGTGCTCGATGGGGACATCGATGGTTTCTTGGAAGCCGGCATCCGGTGGCGGATACAACAAGAGCGCGGCGAGGATTAAACTCAACCGCGCTCTGCAGGCTTAAGCCGGGTAGTGCATCGGGGCGCCCGGCCCGAGCGGGATACCCAGCAGGTACCACACGATAAAGAAGATGAACCAGCCAACAATCATGGCGATGGAATACGGCAGCGCCAGTGACATCAGCGTGCCAACGCCCGCCGGCTTGTAGTAGCGCTGCAGGAAGGTCAGTGCCAAGGCGAAGTACGGCGACATCGGGGTGATGATATTTGTCGGCGAGTCACCGATACGGAAGAGCATCTGGGAAACCTCCGGGGAGATGCCCACGTACATCATCATCGGGACGATCACCGGCGCCATCAGTGCCCACTGCGCGGAACCTGAGGTAATGAACAGGTTGAGAACTGCCACCATGGCCACGAGCGCGGCGAACATCAAGATGGGCGGCAGCGACCAAGCCTGCAGCAGCTCAGAGCCCTTAATCGCGGTCCAGACACCGAGGTTGGACCACTGGAACCACGCCAAGAACTGGGCGACGGCGAAAAAGAGCACCAGCATGGGAACCAAGGTCTTAATGCCTTTAGCCATGAAATCTGGCACGTCCGAGGCGGACTTTAGCGTGCCGGCGTAGATGCCGTAGACGATGCCGCAGACCAAAAAGGCCAGGGCAATGGGAACCGCAATCGCGCTAATCAGCGGCGATTCCATGAAGCTATCTTCTTGGCTAGCGAGCGGGGAGCCCGGGATGAAGAGCAGGGCGAAGAATCCCGCGAGGAAGATAAGTAACGCGATACCAGAGGCGGCCAAGCCCTTTTGCTCCTCCGGCTTTACCCGCAGCTCTTCTTCTTCCTCGAAATCAACGTCGCTTTCCTCGCCGTCCTCGTCTGCGTCGTTATCGGCACCGGCGGCCTGGGAGAAGGAGACTTCCTCGTAATTAATCTTGTCGTGGTTGACCAGATCGCGGGCCTTTTTCACCATGAACCATTCCGTAACGGCGGTGATGATAAGGGACAGCACGATGGCGGATGGGATGACAAAGAAGATATTGGCCAGCGGGCTGACTTCATAAGCCTCATCCACAAACTGTGCGGCAGGAGTGGAAATACCGGCCAGCAGGAGGTCAGTGATGTTGAGGATCAGCGAGGCGTTGAAGCCTGCCGAGGACGCTGCAAAGGCCACCATGGCACCCACGATGGGGGAGCGGCCCACCGAGTGGAAGGCCATCGCGCCCAGCGGGATGAGGATGACATAAATGGCATCCGAAGCCACGGAACCAGTCACGCCGGCCAGCGCGACGATGAAGGTAAGGAACTTTGGGCTGACCTTGGTCACCATGGCGCGCACGAGCGCGGACAAGAGCCCAGACTGCTCGGCGACGGCCACACCCAGCATCACGGCAAGGATGACGCCCAATGGTGGGAAGCTCGTGAAATTTTCCACCGCATCCGTGACCATGCGCGAGATATTTTCGGTGGTCAGGAGGGATTCAACCTCGATGGTATCGCCGGATTTGGGATCCTCGGCGCTCATGCCAATCAGATGGCCAATCCAAGAGGTAATGGCGACGATTATCGCGAGGATGACGAAGAGCCAGAAAGGATCGGGGAGTTTATTGCCGATCTTTTCTACGGTGCCTAAAAAGCCGCTAGCTTTCTCCGGTTTTTCTTTGGTTTTAGTCTCGGCCATAGTATCGGCACTTTCTGTCGATCGGGTCGGGCATCATTGCGCACCAGATTTTGTGTTCTAGACTACACTACTAAATAGCGTTCACAGGTTGCTGTCAACTTTGGTTGCTACAGTGGCGGGGTGATTACTTTCAATAACGTGACTAAGGTGTATTCCGCCCAGTCCCGCCCCGCGCTCGATGGGGTGTCTTTTGAGATTGCGGACGGTGAGTTTGCCTTCCTCATCGGCCCTTCAGGGTCCGGAAAGTCCACCTTTCTAGAGCTCATGGTGCGCTATAGCAATGTGACCTCAGGCGATATTTACTTCGGCGATTTTCACGTCAACGAGCTAAGCGGCAAGGATATCAACGCCCTGCGCCAATCCATTGGTTACGTATTCCAGGATTTTCGGCTGCTGCCCAAGCTGAACGTGTACCAGAATGTGGCGTTTGCCCTGGAGGTCATCGGCAAGAGCAAGCACCGCATCTCCACCGCGGTGCCGCAGGTACTGGAGATGGTGGGCCTAGAAAACCGTCATCACGCGATGCCACACGAGCTTTCCGGCGGTGAGCAGCAGCGCGTGGCCATCGCACGCGCCTTGGTTAATCGCCCGAAGCTGCTGCTTGCCGATGAACCCACGGGCAACCTCGATCCCGCCACCGCCGACGGGATCATGGACTTGCTGCTGCGCATCAACAAACGTGGCACCACCGTCGTGATGTCTACGCACAATTCCCGCGCCGTGGATAAGGCGAAGAGGCGCGTGCTGGAATTGCGCGATGGCACGCTCGTTCGCGATGAACACAACGCCGCCTATTCGGCGCAGGAGGAGCAGGCATGAAGCTAGGATTCATCTTCCGCGAGGCCAGCAAGGGCTTGGGTCGCAACCTGACGATGACCATCGCGATGATCATTACCACGGCCATTTCTGTCGGCGCCGTGGTTGCCGGCATTATGGTCACCAACCTCACCAAGGATACGAAGGAAATCTACTTGGACCGAGTGGAGGTTATGGTGCAGCTCAACGAGGATATTTCCGCCACGGATCCAAACTGCACCACTCCTGCCTGCGCGGATTTAAAGGAACAGCTGGAATCCGATAGTTCTGTAGAGTCCGTGGAATTTCGCAACCGGGAGGCCTCCTACGAGCGCTTCCGCGAGCTATTCCAGGACACCGACCCGGTGATGGTGGAACAAACCTCGCCGGATGCGCTTCCCGCAGCGTTGCACGTGCGCCTCGTTGACCCGGAGGAAGCCTCCGCCATCGATGCCGTGCGGGATAACCCGGCGGTAGAAGAGGTCGTGGATCAGCAAGAGGAGGTGCGTGAAGCGGCAAGCAACCTCGATTCCATCCGCGCCGCCACCTTCATCGTGGCCATCGTGATGTCCATTGCAGCTATCTTCTTGGTGGCCAATATGGTGCAAATCGCCGCCTTCCACCGCACCCGTGAGACCGAAATCATGCGCATGGTGGGCGCCTCGCGCTGGATGACGCAGGCGCCATTCGTGGTAGAAGCCGTGCTCGCCTCCCTTATCGGTGTGGTTCTTGGCGGCGCTGGGCTGCTCGTGGCGAAATCCCAAGTGATCGATCCTGCGCTACAGGGCCTGTATGAATCGCAGTTGCTGGCACCGATGAAGTCCAGCGATCTGTGGATTGCACTGCCGCTGGTGGGGCTGCTCGCTTTGGCGGTTACCGCTGCCACCGCGCAGATTACCCTGCGTTCTTATGTCCGCCGCTAAGCCGTTTGCCGGGTGTGGTAAACGAGCAGTACACTGAGGCAATTATGGCTAAAAAGGGCAAGAAGAATAAGAAGGCGGCTTCCGGGGACGCTACGCTTGCAACCAACCGCCGGGCCCGGCACGACTATAAGATCCTCGAAGAATTCGAGTGTGGCATCGTCCTGCTCGGCACGGAGATCAAATCCCTCCGGGAGGGCAAAATCTCGCTCAATGATGCCTTCGCCACCATTGATAATGGCGAGGTGTACCTGCGGAATTTACACATTCCGGAGTATTCGATGGGGTCCTGGACCAACCACAGCCCGCGGCGCACCCGCAAGCTCTTGCTGCACCGCCGGGAGATCGACAAGCTTTACGGGCAGGTGCGCAATGGCAATAAAACCCTGGTGCCGCTCAAGGTGTACCTCAAAAATGGGTACGCGAAGTTGTCGCTGGCGCTCGCGCAAGGTAAGCAGGATTATGACAAGCGCGAAGACATCAAGCGGCGCGACCAGAACCGCGAAATCACCCGCGAGCTCGGCCGCCGCGTGAAGGGGATTAATGCTTAAAACGGTAAAGGTTCACGATGCTGTCAAGGGTGAAGACTCCATTTCCGGGACGGGCGTTTTGGTAGACCGCCTGTGGCCGCGGGGCATCGCCAAGGCGGACCTGGACTATGACGAGTGGTTCAAGGACGTGGCCCCCAGCCCCGAGCTGCGCAAGTGGTGGAGCCATGACGCGGATTCCTTCGAGGAGTTTTCGCGCCGCTACCGCGCCGAGCTCGATGATCGCGAATCCGAAGAGCTCACCCAGTTGCTCTCCTTGGCAAAAGAGGGGGACCTGACGCTGCTCTTTGGCGCCGCCGACCGCAAGATTAACCACGCGGTGGTCTTAAAAGAGTGGCTGGAAGAGCACTTGGAGAAATAGAAGCGTCTGCGGTAGTGTTGGAACAACCGTAGGGAATGATGCACTATCCCGTCCCTACAGTGCTATGGGGTTGATTTGGTTTCGACTTCGTACACTGCGCCAGGGGAAGCGTGCCGGTGAAGGCTACCGACCACCGTTTAAGCGTCGTAGCAAACAAATAAACGCAGAGAAGAACTCTCAGCGTGACTACGCCCTCGCTGCCTAATTACAGCGACGCGTGTCTGTCAGCCTAGGTTTCGTTCCTGACCTAGAACCTGGCATCGACTAAGGAACTTGCCGTCTGGCTGTGTCATCAGGGCCAGATGGGACTCTTACTGGTGACTGGGCCCATCATCCGGTACGAGTTCGCCCGAACCGGAGGGCCGAGCAGAGATCATGTGCGAACTGCGCACGGAGAAGCCCTGGCAAGGTGACGAAGGACCCGGGTTCAAGTCCCGGCAACTCCACCGAGAGCCCCTCACCTGCATTTGCAGGTGAGGGGCTATTTTTATTCCGTATCAGTCATCGTGACTACTTGATCGGGGTACCAGATGAAAAACTTGTTAAACTCACGAACGCGAACACTTCCACGTTGTGTCAGCAGAGATAGGTTGCACGACCTCGACTAAGAGAAGGTGAAGCATGGAACCTTACGTAGGAATAGTGGTATTCGAGCTGTCTCGTGTCGGGACGCAAAAGAGCTATTTCCGTGAAGATTTTTATATCGTCTATGCAGATACGGACGAAGCTGCCTCGGAGCGTGTACAGGCGTTGGCGCATGCACAAGAAGACGAAGGAGACGCCGAACATGGCTCAGTAAAGGTTCGTCACATCGTAGATATTGCCCCTGCCTTGTATGGGACTGTGGAAAAGGACATTGACTTGTACTCTCGGCATTTCGCTTCACTCGAAGACTATAAGCGGTTCGAAATGAAGCTTGGAGGGACTAACCCCCTGAAAGATTAAATCAAGCTCAACGTCGAGGTTAGGCAGCTTTCTTAGCGAGTAGTGCTGGCTCCATTGCTTCGGCGATTGCTTCTAGGACGGGGAAGGGGGGGAATAGTTGACTTTTAGGCTAGTGCCATAGTCGACGGCTTGTACCCAATTGGATACTAAGCGTCCTTTACGTTAGTGAAATGTCCCAGATTCTCCCATCTATCCACACGGAACAAAATCTGGGACACTTCAGTACTAGGCTCAACTCTCGCCGCCCTGGTGTCCAGGTAAGTGACAGTTCGGCCAGTAACGTCCATGGCTTAGACGGGTTCAGTTCCCGGAAACTCCACCGAGAGCCCCAGCTGGATTCAGTTCTAGCTGGGGTTTTCTTATGAGAGTCCCCGCGCGCGGCTAGGGTAGTGGCCATGCAGCGAGTATTTGATTCCCACCTCCACATCATCGATTTTTCCCACCCCATTCAGGAAAATCAGGGCTATACGCCGCCGGAGTTTTTGGTTCCGGCCTATGACGTATGGCGCGAGAAGCTGCGCGGTGAGGGTTTTGATATCACCGCCGGCGCGGTCGTCTCCGGTTCCTTTCAGGGCTTTGACCAGGGGTATCTGGCAGAAGCCCTGGGGGAATTGGATAGCTTCGTAGGCGTGACACAGCTGCCTGCCGATGTCCCCGATGCCGAAATCCGCCGGTTGGATGGCTTGGGCGTGCGGGCGGTGCGCTTTAACTTGCGGCGCGGTGGCAGCGCAGCACGGGAGGACCTGGAGGAGCTCGCCTGGCGGATCTATGACCTGGCAGGTTGGCACGTGGAGCTTTATGTCGACGCGGCTACGCTGGGCGATATGGCCCCAGTGCTCAAGAAGCTGCCGGCCGTGAGCATCGACCACCTGGGCCTGAGCGCGCAGGGAGTAGACGGCCTCTTAGAACTTGTCGATGCCGGGGTAAAGGTCAAGGCCACCGGATTCGGGCGCGTAGACCTCGATCCGGGAGAGGTGGTGCGCCGCATTGTCGACGTTGATCCAACGGCGCTCATGGCGGGTACCGATTTGCCCTCGCAGCGGACGAGCCGGGTGTTTTCGGTGGACGATTTCCGGCTCATCGGGGAGGCGGCGGGGGTACATGCTGATGACGTTTTCTTCGCCAATGCAGCGCGTTTCTATGGGCTGGACGCTGTACTTTAGGAAAGGTTACCCTCAACCTTGATTGGTTAGGGTGACTTAAGATAAGTTAATGGGGCATTTGTTTCTCGTCTATAAGGAAAGCACAATGAAGAGAATTCATCGCGCTCTTTTGTCTGTCGTGGCTGTCGCCTCCTTGGCACTTACCGCATGTAGCACTGCGGAAGAAGAGGACCAGGGTTCGAATAAGGGGACATCGGAAAGCGCACTGCAGATCGAAGATAATAACGGCACCCACGAGCTGGACGTACCGTTCGAGCGCGTCGCGGTAACGGATAACCGCGCCTTCGAAATCCTCGCGGATTGGGATGTCAATATCGTGGCCGCCCCGCTTGGCATCGTCCCGGATACCCTCTCGGACAAGATCAATGAAGACTCGATCGAGGCCAACCTGGGCATGCACCGCGAACCCGACCTGGAGGCACTGGTTGCCGCAGAGCCGGACATCGTCATCAACGGTCAGCGCTTCACCCAGCACCAGGCCGATATCGAGGCTTTGATGGAAGATACTCCGGTCCTGGACTTCTCCCCGCGCGACGATAAGGACATGGCGGAAGAACTCATCCGCCAGACCGAAGCACTGGGCAAGATCTTCGACCACGAAGATGAAGCAAAGAAGCTCGTCGATGACTTCAACAAGGCCCTGGACCGCGCTAAGGACGCCTACGATCCAGAGAAGACCGTTATGGCCGTCAACACCACCGGTGGGGATATCAACTACATCGCCCCAGGTAAGGGCCGCTTCTTCGGACCATTCTTTGAGCTGCTGGGCATGAAGCCTTCCCTCGAGGTGGAAAACGCCAGCGATGACCACGAGGGCGATGACATCTCCGTCGAGGCAATCGCTGATTCCAACCCTGACTACATCCTCATCATGGACCGCGACGGTGCCATTGCCAAGGATGAAGCAGGCTATACCCCAGGTAAGAAGCTGGTAGAGGATTCCGCGGCACTCAAGAACGTGACTGCCGTGAAGGAAGGCAAGATCGTTGCCGCTCCGCAGGATACCTACACCAATGAAAACATCATTACCTTCACGGAGACGCTCAACGCGATGGCAGACGCGTTTGAAAAGAACTAGCCACCACTAAAAACCGGAAACCGGAGGGATTTTGCCCTCCGGTTTTCAGGTGCGTAAAGGATAGTTATGGAAACCACCACCCGCACAAAGGTCTGGGATTGGAAGCTCGGCCTCGGCGTGCTCATCGTTGCCGCGTTGCTCGTTGCCTCCTTGCTGACCGGGCAGTACGACGTTTTTGGCGCCGACGATGGCGCCGCCATGTTCGGCATTACCCGCTTGCCGCGCACCATCGCCTTGGTGCTGGCCGGCGCGGCCATGGCTGTGAGCGGCCTGGTCATGCAGCTGCTTACCCAGAACCGCTTCGTCGAACCCTCGACCACCGGCACCACGGAGTGGGCCGGGTTGGGCCTGCTCATCGTCATGGTCGTCGCGCCCACGTCCTCGATTCTGGTCAAGATGATTGGTGCGGTGGTCTTTTCCTTCCTGGGCACCGTCGTATTCTTCCTGTTACTGCGCCGGGTGACCCTGCGCTCTTCGCTCATCGTGCCGATCATCGGCATCATGCTGGGTGCCGTGGTCTCTGCAATCTCGACGTTTTTCGCGCTGATGACGGACATGCTCCAGCAATTGGGAATCTGGTTCATGGGCTCATTTACCGCGGTATACAAGGGCCAATACGAGATTTTGTGGATCGTGCTCTTGGTACTGGTGGCGGTGTATATCTACGCCGACCGCCTCACCGTAGTTGGCTTGGGCGAGGACGTGGCCACCAACGTCGGGCTGAACTATAACCGCATGTTGTTGCTGGGAACCGGCCTCATCGCCATTGCCACGGGCGTGGTGACCGTCGTCGTGGGGTCCCTTCCATTCCTGGGGCTTATCGTGCCCAATATCGTCTCCATGATGCGCGGCGATGACTTGCGCTCCAACGTGCCCTGGGTCTGCCTGCTGGGCATCGGCATCGTCACCGTGTGTGACCTGGTGGGCCGCGTCATCATCGCCCCCTTCGAGATGCCGGTTTCGGTGATTCTTGGCGTCATCGGTGCCATCGTCTTCATCATCATGATTGTGAGGTCGACCCGTGCTAACTAAGATGTCCGCCCCGCCCAAGAAATACTGGATCACCCTGGCCTGCGTATGGATCTTGGCTGTATCTTTGGCCTTTGCATACCTAGCCTATGGCAACCCGATGGATTTTGGTACGCGCAAGTTTTGGCTCATCGCCCAGCGCCGCGCCGATGCCCTCATCGCCATGGCGATCGTCGCTGTGTGCCAAGCCATGGCCACGGTGTCTTTTCATACCGTGACGAATAACCGCATCTTGACGCCATCCATCATGGGTTTTGAGTCCCTGTACGTTGCCATCAATACCGCGACCATTTTCTTCCTGGGCGCTAGTGGGCTTAACGAAGCCCGCACCGTGCCCACTTTCCTCATGCAAATGGGCGTCATGGTGGGCCTTTCCTTGGTGCTTTATTCGTGGCTGCTGACCAACCGAAAACAGAATATGCACGCCATGCTGTTAGTCGGCGTGGTCATCGGTGGTGGCCTGGGCTCGCTGTCTACCTTTATGCAGCGCATGCTAACCCCCAGCGAGTTCGACGTGCTGACCGCGCGCCTTTTTGGCTCCGTCAATAACGCCGAATCCGAGTACTATCCCATCGCCATTCCCATCGTGGCCATCGCCACTACGCTCTTGGTGCTCAATGCGCGCAAGCTCAACGTGATTTCCTTGGGCGCCGATGTCAGCACCAACCTGGGCGTGAACCATAAAGCACACGCGATCTACACGCTGGTGTTGGTCTCGCTGCTGATGGCGACGACCACCGCGTTGGTAGGTCCCATGACCTTCCTGGGCTTTTTGGTAGCTACGCTGGCTTATCAATTTGCCGATACCTACGATCACCGCTACATCTTTCCGATGGCGGTGGGCTTAGCATTCCTCGTGCTCATTGCGGCCTACTTCCTCATGCAGCACGTATGTTCCGCCCAAGGCGTGGTGTCCATCATCATTGAGCTGGTAGGTGGCTCCGTGTTCCTGTTTGTCATTATGCGAAAGGGCCGACTGTGATCGAATTAAAGAACGTTTCTAAAACCTATTCCGCCGAGACCGCTATTGGTCCGCTCAACCTGACCATCCCGCAAGGAGGCATCACCGCGCTGGTGGGGCCCAATGGTGCGGGTAAGTCGACGATGCTCACCATGATCGGGCGCCTGCTCGACATGGATGAAGGCAGCATCGAAATCGCCGGCTATGACATCCAGTCCAGCAAGTCGGCCGACCTAGCGAAGATCGTGTCTATCTTGCGGCAGGAAAATCACTTCGTCACGAAACTGACCGTGCGCCAGCTCGTGGGCTTTGGCCGCTTCCCCTATACCAAGGGTCGACTTAATAAACACGATGAAGAGGTCATTTCCAAATACATCCACTTCCTGCATTTGGAAGAACTGCAGCACCGCTACCTTGACCAGCTATCCGGTGGTCAGCGCCAGCGCGCGTACGTAGCCATGGTGCTGTGCCAAGAAACTGATTACGTGTTGCTGGATGAGCCGCTGAATAACTTGGACATCTCGCACTCGGTGGACATGATGCGCCACCTGCGCGAGGCTGCCCAGGAGTTGGGGCGCACGGTCATCGTGGTTCTGCATGACATCAACTTTGCCGCGCGCTACGCGGACTATATCTGTGCCTGCAAGGACGGGCAGATCGTCGAATTCGGCCCGGCGGAGGAGATTATGCGCGACGATATCCTGACGCCCATCTTCAATACTCCGGTGCGCGTTATCGATGGGCCCGATGGAAAGATCGCGTGCTATCACTAAAAAGCAACGTTGGCCTGCGAGTTTGCGTTGTGTAGTGGGGTAGTATAAATTTTAGCGAGTCGCCGAGAGGTAGCCGGTTGGTTACTTTTGAGTGACTTTTTGTACTGACTTGGCTCAAGGATTTGACTTGGTTCAGGTTGTTGGGTAGGTTAGTGCGAGCCGCCGATGAGAGGTTAACGTTTGGTTAATTTTCTTGTGGTGTGTGGATGTTGTTTGAGAACTCAA
>NZ_JBEHGF010000031.1:0-27444 GCF_040225725.1 Corynebacterium sp. KPL4015
TGCAATATCGGAATCAGACCCTTGAACCCCTCATCACCTAGAATTAAACCAGTCCAACTTTCGGGGGCCAGTTCACGAGGCGGTGCGTGGCGGGGTTATTTAGTACGGCTCTTATTGCAGCCAGTCAAAGTCGAGCAAGAATGCCTCGACATCGAGCATGTCCAGCTCATCTGGCGCGTGGCCAACAACGAATGCGAAGGACTCAGCGACGTCCTTGGTCGTCGCGGGAGTAAGTCCCGCGTCAACGAGATTTTCCGCTACGCGGGCAGAAACCGGTGTCTGAGACACGGTATCCAAACCCGTACCCGTGGTGGAGTCCTTGAACATATCGCTGATGCCACCAAAGAAGGTCCGCATCGTGTTCATCTCTCTCACCTCTCAAAGTTGCTCTGTTGATAGGTACAAATATACTTGGTACTTACCCACTAAGCAACACTTAGGCCACTTAAAGTTAACCTTTTGTTAACTTTAAGTGGCTGTGAGGCATATTATATAATCTCGGGCTCGCCCAGCCCGCGGGCTACCCTTAAAGGTCGCCAAATGGTGCGAAGCCAAAGTAGTGGTCAAGGGAATCGCGTGCGATCCACGCGATTGCCACCACGATAACGGCACCCAATACGGCATAGACGGTCCACCCCAGCACCTTCATTTGCCGGCTAGCGGGAGTATCGCCTACCACCACACCGTTATCGTCCCGAATGGGATCCCCCGTCATGGAACGCATACCCAAGGCGAAGAGCAAGGGAATACCAGCGCCGAAGACGAGGGCTAGGCCAGCGACGCGGAGTATAGATTCGAAGATTTCTGCAATAGTCATGATCTAGCGCTCCTCGTGTGGAGTAGATGAGGTGGAGTTATTGTCCCCGTTAACCGCCGATACGGGGGTCATGCCGCCTGCGGCCGCGACAGACTCTTTCGCACCAACGCGCGGTTCCAAGGACGAATCCACGGACTCAGCGTTTTCGTCCCAGTCATTATTGACGTTGGAGGCATCGACTGGGTTCATGCGGGAGCGGATGACGATGAGTGCGGTCATGGCCAAGAGCAGAACAAAGTCCACGACGGCACCGGTAGCCATCGTCGTGGCAGAGGAGACGCCGTGCGCCAGCCACCACGAAGCGAAGCCAACGAAGGCAGCACAGGGCAGCGTAATGAGCCAGGCGGCCACCATGCGCATCGCCACACCCCAGCGCACGTCCGCGCCGCGGCGACCCAAACCAGTACCAAGGATGGAACCGGTGGACACGTGAGTCGTAGACAGTGCCATACCACCAGATGCGGAGGTCAAGATGATGGCCGCGGACGTAGCCTCGGCTGCCATACCCTGTGGGGATTCGATCTCAACCAAGCCCTTGCCCAGGGTGCGAATAACACGCCAGCCACCGGACAAGGTACCGGCCGCAATGGCAACCGCACAGGAGATAATGACCCAGGTGGGAATGCGGGCATCAGCAACCGCATGACCCGAAGCCACGAGGGCGAGGAAGATAACGCCCATGGTCTTCTGAGCGTCACCGGCACCGTGGGCCAGCGATACCAAGCAGGCGGTAACAATCTGGCCGTGACGGAAGTGCTCGTTCTTTTCCTTATTCGGAATGGTGTTGGTCACCCAATAAACGAGGAAGGTGGCGCAGGCGGACACCAGCGCGGCGATAATCGGGGACGCCACCGCCGGGATAATGATCTTGGCCATAATGGAGGTCCACTCCACTCCCCCAGTACCCATGGCAGCGAAGGCTGCACCGATAAGGCCGCCAAAAAGGGCGTGGGAAGAGCTAGACGGCAGTCCGAGCAACCAGGTGAAAAGGTTCCACAGAATACCGCCGATAAGGCCGGTAAAGACCACCATCAACAGGGCCTGGCCGTCTGAGTCAGCGGCTGCACCCGAAAGGTCATAGGAATCGAGGTTGACGATACCCTTAGCCACCGTTGCCGCGACATTCACGGACAAGAATGCGCCAACGAGGTTAAGTGCGGCAGAAATCGCTACCGCAGTAAATGGCTTCAGCGCGCCCGTAGCAATGGAGGTTGCCATCGCATTGGCAGTGTCGTGGAAACCATTGGTGAAGTCGAAGGCTAAGGCGGTAACCACCACAATGCCCAAGATAATCAGAGTCGCTGTCACAGCATTGGCCCCTTGTAAGCAATTAACAAATGAGAAGAAAGTGTAATTGCGGCGCCGTCACGCGTCGCGTACGAAGTGCAGCGTACTCCGCAATAATAAGCTAAGCCAATAGCGTTTCTTAGAAGTAAACTACACTTTGCCTAGTGTTAACCTTTCGCCCATGCCCTAGTGTCAGCTACTCGTCGAAAATCTGCGGTTTACCAGCATTTTTTAAGAAACCTAATCTATTTTCAGCCTTTAATACCGTGGCGGAAAACACTAAAAGAGGTGCGCCGGCTTAACGCCAACGCACCTCTCGAAATAAAGGGTTTTAACTTCCCTTTTTAGCGGAAGGTAGCAAACTTCTTGACCACCCAGCGGCTCAGCACGAGCAGGACGATGCCCAGCGCGATGGAGCCGACACCCAAGGAAATAAAGAAGGTGTTTTCCGCAGCCGCATCCTCTGGGTTGTAGAAGCTAGCCAGCGAACCGGCAAGCGCGGTACCCATAGCCACGGCCATCATCCACACGGCCATCATGCGCGATGGGAACGCCTCTGGCGCCACCTTGGTGGCAAGAGAGTTGCCCACTGGAGACAGCATCAGCTCACCCATGGTGAACAGGAAGAGGATCCAGATGATGACATACATTGGTGTGGAGTTCGCACCCGAGCCGGAGAACGGTAGGAAGAAGAACAGCGATACACCGATGATGATATTGGCCACGCCGAACTTCACCGGCGTGGACCACTGACGGTCACCGAGCTTCGTCCACATAGCTGCGAAGATTGCAGAGAAGATAACGATGAAGATCGGGTTAATGGACTGCACCAATGACGGCGGAATCTCGATGCCAAAGATGTGGCGGTCCAAGCGCACATCGGCATAAATGGTCATCACGGTAAATTGCTGCTGGAAGATACCGAAGAACAGTACACCGGAGATGAACATCGGAATAAAGCCCAAGAGGCGGTTCTTTTCTTTCCGGCTTACCAAATCAGAGGTGTACATCTGAATCCAGAAGTACACGGCGGCGATCAGGGCAACGGCGGTGACGATATTGGACAGCCACTCCACCTTGATGATCCCAGTACCCAGGCCGATGACCATCACGAGGATGACGACGACAATCGCACCAAGGCCCATCAAGCGTTGCTTGGAGTCCGCCGGATTCGGAATATTGTGGCCGGCATCCTTAATGGTGGTCTTACGCATGATGGTGTACTGGATAAGGCCGAGGGCCATACCGACGGCAGCGATGCCGAAGCCCCAGTGGAAGCCCTTCCAGCCCCACATTGCGGTGGTAAGAAGCGGTCCGAAAAGGGCACCAATATTAACGCCCATATAAAAGACAGAAAAGCCGCCGTCACGGCGAGGATCGTCACGACTATACAGCGAGCCCAGCACCACCGAGGCGGTGGTCTTTACACCACCGGAACCAACGGCGATAAGGATCAGGCCGATAGCCAGGCCGGTCACGGCAGGAATGAAGGCCAAGACGAGGTGCCCAGCCATCACCATGATTGCGGAGTAGAACAGGGTGCGCTCCGCACCGAGGATGCGGTCAGCTACCAACGATGCCAACAGGCATGCCATGTACACCAAGCCGCCGTACGCGCCAACGATTGACGTCGCATCGGCACGGTCGAGGCCTAGTCCACCATCGGTTGTGGCGTAGTACATGTACAGCAGCACGATGGACTGCATGCCGTAGAAGCTGAAGCGCTCCCACATCTCCACGCCGAACAGGTTAGCTAGCCCCCACGGGTGGCCGAAAAATGTGCGCTCCCCGCTCGAAGCAGCGGGTGTGGAGGTCCGATCCTCCGCCTCTGGTTCCATATTTGTCATAGCATAATACGACCACTCAGAGGCCTAATTCACAAATCGGGCATTATACGTGAAACATCGCACAAATAAATCTGCCTAACGACCTGCAGATATTTCTCTGAAAGATTCACCCCGTTTGGGGTACATGCCCACGCGCCACTACCCTCTCCGTCACACCGCTCATAAGCATATACCGAGCCACTGATATGCGAATAATAAAAGCCCTGCGAAGGCTCCTCTCGAAGCTGCCTCGCAGGGCTTCCTCTGATGGATTTAGTCCATCAGGACCGAATTAAGAATTGAGCTTGCGGTACTCAAAGACGGTATCGATGATACCGTATTCCACGGCATCTTCCGCGGTCAAGATCTTATCGCGGTCGGTGTCGATGCGGATTTGCTCAGGCGTACGGCCGGTGTGCTCCGCCAAGGTGTTTTCCATCAAGGTGCGCATACGCTCGATCTCTGCGGCCTGGATCTCCAAGTCCGATACCTGCCCCTGGGTTCCCTGGGTTGCAGGCTGGTGGATCAATACGCGGGAGTTCGGCAGCGCCGCACGCTTGCCCGGAGCACCAGCGGCCAACAGCACTGCGGCAGCGGAAGCTGCCTGGCCTAAGCACACGGTCTGCACATCAGGGCGCACGTAGCGCATGGTGTCATAAATGGCCATCAAGGCAGTAAAGGAACCACCCGGCGAATTGATGTACATGGTGATGTCACGGTCCGGGTCCTGGCTCTCAAGAACCAGCAGCTGGGCCATGATGTCATTGGCAGAGGTGTCATCGACCTGGGTGCCCAAGAAGATGATGCGCTCCTCAAAGAGCTTGGAGTACGGGTTGGTTTCCTTCGTCCCCTGAGCGGACTGCTCAATAAAGGAGGGCAGTACGTAACGGGAACTTGGCATCTGCGACTTATTCATAATGATTTTCTCCTTATTCCCTAGTTGCTCAGTGGGCCGTTCACGGACTCGATGACGTGGTCAACAATGCCGTAGTCCTTGGCTTGCTGCGCAGTCATCCAGCGGTCGCGGTCAGAGTCCTTGGTGATCTGCTCGAAGGTTTGGCCGGTGTGCTCTGCAATGAGCTCAGCCATCTCGCGCTTGGTCTGGGCGAATTGCTCCGCCTGGATGGCGATATCGGCAGCAGTACCGCCCACACCAGCGGAAGGCTGGTGCATCATGATGCGAGCGTGCGGCAGCGCATAGCGCTTGCCCTTCGTACCACCGGAGAGCAGGAACTGGCCCATGGAAGCAGCCAAGCCCATGCCATAGGTGGAAATATCGCAGGGCGAGTACTTCATCGTGTCATAAATTGCCATGCCCGCGGTCACGGAGCCACCCGGGGAGTTGATGTAGAGCGAAATATCGCGCGTGGGATCCTCTGCGGAAAGCAGCAGGATCTGTGCGCACAACTTATTGGCAATTTCATCGTCTACCTGGGTGCCCAAAAAGATAATGCGCTCGTGCAACAGGCGCTCGTAGACGCTGTCACCCAAGTTCAGGCCGGAGCCTGCTGGGGTGGTCATCTGAAGCTGGTCAGATTTCTTAGACATTCGAAAAGTCTCCTTGAGGACGGTTAATCTCTAATGCCACCACATTACTTAATGTGGCGATAATTGTGGGGTCTGTTCGCTATCAGCGTTTGCACCGAACTTTGTCTGCGTTTTCGACCCGGCGATGAGAAAAGCCCAGCCAGACTTCCTCGTGTATGCGAGGAGTCAAGCTGGGCTTTAAGAAGAGGATTTACTCCGCGTCGGTAGCTTCGTTTTCGTCTTCATCTGCTTCACCGAAGTACTGCTCAACGTCAACGTCGTTGCCCTCTTCGTCCTTGACGGTGGTACGGCAAATGGCGGCAGCCAGTGCCTTGCCACGGCGAACGTCAGAGAACAGGTTGGCAATCTGGCCGTTGGACTGCAGCTGCTGGATGAACTGGTTCGGGTCCATGCCATAGGACTGAGCGGTGAACAGAATGTGATCCGAGAGTTCCTGCTGGGAAACTTCCGGCTCTTCCTTTTCTGCCACGGCATCCAAGAAGATCTGCGTGCGCACGGACTCTTCAGCCTGCTCGCGGGTCTGCTTATCAAACTCTTCGCGGGAGGTGCCTTGCGCCTCGAGCAGCTGTGCCAGTGCCTTCTCATCGTGTGCCAGCTGGCCCAAGATCTGGTGCAGCTGGGCGTGAGCCTGCTCGTCGACGACGGACTGAGGCAGTTCAAAGTCGACATCGGCAAGCGCAGCCTTCAGAACCTCATCGCGGATCTGGCCGGCCTGCTCAGCTTTCTTGGACTCCTCGACCTCGGTCTTGGTAGCTTCGCGCAGCTCCTCGATCGTGTCGTACTCGGAGGCCATCTGGGCGAACTCATCGTCCATGTCCGGCAGCTTGCGCTCCTTGGTCTGCTGCACGTGGACCTTGAAGGTAGCTTCTTCGTCCTTGTGCTCACCGGACTGAATGGTGGAGGTGAACTCGTTATCCTCACCGGTCTTCATGCCGCGCAGTGCTGTGTCCAGACCCTTGATGAGGTTGTCGTCACCGATGGAGTAGGACAGGCCTTCGGTGGAAGCATCCTCGATCTTCTCACCGTCTACCTCGGCGGTGATGTCGATGATGGCGTAGTCACCAGTCTTCATCTTGCGCTTGGTGTCCTTCAGCTCACCGAAGCGCTCTGCAAGATCCTCGAGGGCCTTGTCCACGTCTTCTTCGCCGGCCTTGATGGCGGGGACGGCGACGGAGATTTCGGAGAAGTCCGGAACCTCGAACTCAGGGCGGACGTCAACCTCGGCGGTGAACTCGACGAAGTCCTTGTCCTCGATCTTGGAAATGTCTACGTCCGGCTGACCGATGACCTTCAGGTCCTCGGACTGAACGGCCTGCTCGTAGCGGGAAGGCAGCATGTCATTGACAACCTGCTCCAGAATCGGGCCGCGGCCAAAGCGAGCGTCGATCAGCTGGCGCGGGGCCTTGCCCTTACGGAAACCTGGAATAGAAACCTGCTGCGCGATTGCCGCGTAAGCTTGATCGATTTCCTGGTCTAGCTCCGCAAACGGAACGTTGACGGTGAGCTTAACGCGGGTATCGCTCAGCTTGTCTACGGTGGTCTTCACGAGTGAATCTCCCTGGCTTCATTGTTTTTCTACGTACATAAAAATTAAAGGGGGTCTGAAAAACCTTATTAGGGCATTTTCAGACCCCCATACGTCGGGGCGACAGGATTTGAACCTGCGACCCCCTGCTCCCAAAGCAGGTGCGCTACCAAACTGCGCCACGCCCCGTATGTAGGCCACCAAGTTGCCTTGGCTGCGTTGCATACCTGAGCCAGTTTAGCGTGTTGGTTTTAAATCTCCTAAATCAGCCCCCTGTTAAGGGCGTAGCCGCAGGTTAGCGGCATAATTCCCGGAAGCTGGATTAGAAATCGAAATCAAACATGCCGTCAAAGAATCCGCCGCCATCACCGTCAGATAATCCGTCGAAGAAGCCGCCACCGTCACCTGCGTCTCCCCCTCCGGCACCGCCGCCCATATCGCCGGCATCCCCGGCGTCTCCGGCATCTCCGCCGCCGTCGGCTCCGTCCATTCCTTCGCCACCCTCGGCGCCGCCCCAGTCGCCGTTTTCTGCGGCGGCTGCGGAATAGCCCACGCCGGACATGCCAGCAAACATGGCGTTAAACATCATGGAATAACCCATCATCCACACGCCCGTTTGCAGGGCATCCGCCCACCAAGGGCGGGAGTACCAACCGGCCGGAACGGGGCGGCCGGCTACGGTTCCGCCTGGGTAATAGTTCGGAGTTTCCTCGGAGGCGTATGGGGACGCAGTCAGCTGCTCTCTATTCGCATCCACCGTGCGCTTCTCGGTGACCTTACCGGCGGCGCGCTGCCCCTCCAGCGGCGGCAATTCCGGGCCCGGGTTCATGTCCATAATCTCGCGAGCGGCATTGACGTAATGCATACCCTCAAGCGCCGATTCGCGGGCCAAATTGGCTTGCTTGACCGTGGTGGCCTGCGAAATAGCGGAATTAGCCGCGGTAAAGCGCTCTGATGCGTCCGCCATTGCCTGCTGCGAGGCGGTATCCGTGCCGGAGATTTGCATGACCTGACCGCCCAGACGCTCAATCCAGCGACGCGCATCCGCTTGGGCATCCGCTAACTGCTGCGCCTCTCGCTCCTCCCGGCTCTTTTTTGAGCTGCGCGAGGATAGGTACCACGCGCCACCACCGAGTACGACTACAAGAAGTAGGAGTTCCACAACAATCATCGCTTTCTTTGCCGGAATTGGTTCTATCTATTTTAACGGCCTATCCACTGCGTGTGTTCCCTATTTTCGTTTTGGGGCGCACATGCGCTAAAGTAGCCGACAGCGTTCGAGGTAACGCTGTGGGAATGTCGTATAGTGGCTAATACCTCAGCCTTCCAAGCTGAAGACGCGGGTTCGATTCCCGTCATTCCCTCGCTTTAACCCACCGTATGGTGGGTTTTTTCCATATCTGCAGCTAGGCCCCTCCTTGCCGATGCCCCCTCCATCCCGCTGCCCATCTCCCGTTAAGCGCGGCCGTGAATACATCACATTGGGGCGGTGGCCAGAAAAGCGTAATCTGGTGTGCATGACCGTACCTAATATTACTTTGAATGATGGAAATACAATCCCCCAGCTGGGCTTTGGTGTATTCCAGATGGACCCGGAAAAGACCGAGGAATACGTAGCCGAGGCGCTACGCGTGGGCTACCGCCACATCGATACCGCAGCTATTTACGGCAATGAAGAAGGCGTGGGCAAGGCCATTGCTAACTCCGGCATCCCGCGTGAGGAGCTCTTCATCACCACCAAGCTGTGGAATGACCGCCACACCGATGCCGCTGCAGCGCTGGATGAATCCCTGCAGAAGCTGGGCTTTGACTACGTAGACCTATACCTCATCCACTGGCCTACCCCGGCCAAGGGCACCTACGTGGAGGCTTGGAAGCAGCTCATTGAACTGCGCAAAGAGGGCAAGGCAAAGTCCATCGGTGTGTCCAACTTTGAGCCGGAGCACTTAGATCAGCTGGAGGTGCACACGGACGTCGTCCCCGCGATTAACCAAGTGGAGCTGCACCCTTACCTGCAACGCTGGCGCGAACTGGACGCGGGACGCGCACACGGCATCGCCATCGAGGCTTGGGGCCCGCTGGGTCAGGGCAAGAGCGATATCTTGGAGGCACCAGAGGTGACTGAAGCAGCCGAGGCACACGGTGTTTCCCCAGCCCAAGCCATTATTCGCTGGCACCTGCAAAATGGGGTCATCCTCTTCCCCAAGTCCTCGACGCCATCGCGCATTGCAGAAAACTTCGATGTCTTCGGCTTCGAGCTCACGGATGCGGAAATGGCTGCCATTACCTCGTTGGAGGAAGGCGAAGACGGCCGCGGTGGGCACCACCCCAATGACATGAACGACGCATAATGTGCTCGGCATAATCACCACATAAAACGCCGCGTGGCCCAAATGGCCCGCGGCGTTCATTTATGTCTGTGCAAGGAACTTGGCGGCTTTAGCGCGGGTCCTTAGGCAGCTCAGGTGGGATATTGGTGCGCTCGTATTCTGCGAGGATATCGATGCGGCGCTGGTGGCGCTCGGCGCGGGACCATTCTTGATCCAAGAAGGCATCCACGATTTCTAGGGCCTCTTCTTGCGAGTGCATGCGCCCGCCGATGCCGATGAGCTGCGCATTATTGTGCTCGCGGGCCAGGCGCGCGGTTTCTGGCGACCATGCCAGCGCGCAGCGCGCGCCCTTGACCTTATTGGCGGCAATCTGCTCGCCATTTCCGGATCCGCCCAGCACGATTCCCAGAGAACCTGGATCGTTGACGGTGCATAGGGCCGCTTCAATGCAGAATGCGGGGTAGTCATCCTCGGCGTCATAGGTATGAGCGCCGCAGTCGATAACGTCATGGCCTTGTTTGGTGAGGTGTTCAGAAATCAGGTTTTTAGTCTCAAAACCTGCGTGGTCAGCTCCAAGATATACGCGCATAACCCCTACAGTACCGGCACCGCCGCCTTCTAGGCACCACTTTGCACAACCTATTTCGCCCATAGCCCAGCACTGTTAAGCTAAAGCGCAGATTACGTGCTGCACAGAAAGGCGATAAAAATGAACCCTCGCGTCCTCGCACTCTACGGCAGCATCCTTGCTATCGCGGTGCTGTTATTTGCGGCGAATATTTTCTTAACCAATAAGAACTACCTAGTGCCGCTTATTCATACCGCACTTTTCACAGTCGCCCACCTAGTACTGGGGCTGTGGTGGCTGAACCAGAGGGCGATAAAGAAAAATCGCCCCGGCGGTTTGGCCGCGGTGATTGGGATTTTATCCCTGCTCACCGCGGCCTCGTGGGCCACGTGGGTGGCCGCCGCTTGGTCAGAATTCCAGGCTCAGGCGGCCCTGCCCATCATCAATATCGCCGGGGTACCGGCGTTTTTACTCACGCCGGTAATCGCGGTGTGCTGCCTTGCCGCCGCGGTAGGCCGCAGGCAAGACCAGCAGCGCTTATAACTAGTCCTCTTCTACCTGTGGCATCTCCGTGCGGGAGCGCTTGATTTCGAAGAAGTAAGGGAACTGAGCCAGGCGCACGGAGGCATCGAAAAGCTCACCGGCTTCCTCACCCTTGGGAACGCGGGTGATAACCGGGCCGAAGAAGGCGGTATCGCCCAGCTTAATAACCGGGGTTCCTACCTCATCGCCCACGGAAGAAATTCCGTTGTGGTGGTACTCGCGCAGCTTCTCGTCGTACTCCTCGGTGTGGGCCACCTCTGCAAAGTCTGCGGGGAGGCCAACCTGCTCTAATGCCTGGGCGATGATCTCGTCATAGCCACCATCGCCCTTCTTGCCGCCGTTGCCCTTGGCGTGAATCAGGGTGCCCATGGCGGTATAAAGCTCATCAACCTTTTCTGGCTGCTCGGTCTTAACCTTGGCGAATACGCGGGCAGGGCCCCAGTTGGCCTCCATCATTTCCATGTATTCGGGATCAAGATCGCGGCCATCATTAAGCACCGACAGGGACATCGGCTCGAATTCCACCGCAATATCGCGGACCTTTTCTACCTCTTTTATCCAGCGGGACGTTGCCCATGCGAACGGGCAGGAAGCATCGAACCAAAACTTAACTGGGGTAGTCATTATTCCTCCTTGAAATAAGTGCAGTTTGCCCCACCACTGTAAACCCGCTGCTAACCTTGATGCATCACTATTTTCGTTAGCAAAGGAGAATCTAGGCAATGACCTCTGTAAACCTCACGTGGGAGGAAGCAAAAAATCGCTCCCAGATGCTCAAGGTTGACCATTACGATGTCACTTTAGACCTTAAGCATTCCGATACCCACTTCCTGTCCACCACCACGGTGCGCTTTAGCACCCAGGAGGCCGGTTCTACCTTCATCGATCTGCGCGCGGACAAGCTGCACGAGGTGCGCCTGAATGGAAACCCGCTGCCCACGCAGTCTTATGACCCCACCTGCGGCATTCCCCTTTCCGGGCTGCAGGTAGCGGAGTACACGCTCGAGGTCACCGCTGAGATCCCCTTCTCCCGCACCGGCGAAGGCCTACACCGCTTCGTGGACCCTGCCGATAACGAGGTCTACCTCTACACCCAGTTTGAAACCGCCGATGCCAAGCGCGTTTTTGCCTGCTTCGATCAACCGGATCTGAAGGCCACCTACTCCCTGCACTTTAAGGCTCCGGAGGAGTGGACCATTATCACCAATGGCCCGGTCACCCGCGAGGGCGATACCACCCACTCCGAAATCGACTACCCGCTGTCGACCTACCTGGTTGCCTTGTGCGCAGGCCCGTACCACGAGGTCACCGATATCTGGCGCGGTGAGCTGACCGAGCACCCCGAGGGCAAGCCGGCCCAGCAGCTCGAGGTCCCGCTTGGTATTTACTGCCGCGCCTCTCTGGCAGATTCCCTCGATGCGGAGCGCCTCTTTACTGAGACCAAGCAGGGCTTTGACTTCTATCACCGCAACTTCGGCTTCCCCTACCCCTTTGGCAAGTACGACCAGATTTTCGTCCCCGAGTTCAACGCCGGTGCGATGGAAAACGCCGGCTGCGTGACCATCCGCGATGAATACGTCTTTACCTCACAGGCCACGCACTACAAGTACGAGCTCCGCGCCGATACCATCCTGCACGAGCTCGCCCACATGTGGTTCGGTGACCTCGTGACCATGCAGTGGTGGAATGACCTGTGGCTCAACGAGTCCTTCGCCACCTGGTCCGCTGCCATTTCGCAGGCGGAAGAAACCGAATACGATACCGCCTGGGTCACCTTCGCCAACGTGGAAAAGTCCTGGGCCTACCAGCAGGATCAACTGCCTACCACCCACCCCATTTCCACCGATGCCAGCGATATCGAAACCGTGGAGCAAAACTTCGACGGCATCACCTACGCCAAGGGCGCCTCGGTGCTCAAGCAGCTGCAGGCTTATGTCGGCCGCGAGAACTTCCTCGCTGGCGTGCGCCGCCACTTCGCCGCCCACGCGTGGGGTAATGCCACCTTCGATGATCTGCTCCGCCACCTCGAAGAGGCGTCTGGGCGTGATCTATCCTTCTGGGCGCAGCAATGGCTGAAGACCACTGGTATTAATACCCTGGCGGTTGCCACGGCGGCCGACGATGACGGCACCATCACCCAGGCGCACCTTACCCAGCGCGGCGATACCCTGCGCACCCACCGCGTGGCGGTGGGCCTGTACGGCACGCAGGGCGGCAAGGTCGTGCGCACCGAGCGCCTTGAGATGGACGTGGAGGGCAAATCCACCGAGATCCCAGAGCTGGTCGGTCGCAACCTCAATGACATCGACTTCATCCTGCCCAACGATGACGATCTGACCTACTGCCTCATCGCTTTGGACGCAGGCTCCCTGCAATTCCTGCTGGATAATATCGAGAAATTCGATGACCCCATGGCGCGCACCCTCTGCTGGTCCACCGCCTGGGAGATGACCCGCGCCGGCACCATGCGCGCCCGCGACTTCATCCGCTTGGTGGCCCGCGGCATGAAGGCGGAGACCGAGCTCGCCGTCCTCGAGCGCATCGTCTCGCAGGCTTCTACCGCGCTGAAGAACTACGCGGATCCGACGTGGGCGAAAGACAGCACGGTTCTGGCGCAGGCGCTTGTCGATGGCGCCCGGAGCACCGATACGCAGCGTTCCATCATCTGCACGCAGGCGCTGTCCAGGATTCCGCTGCACCAGCCGGCCCGCGACTACCTGCACGATCTCCTCGCGGATTCCGATGATGCCGGGCTGCGCTGGTCCGCCGTCGCAGCGCTTGCTGCCGCGGGCGCGCTTGCCGATGCCGAGGCCGCCATCGCCGCCCAGCTCAAGCGCGATAACTCCGCTACCGGCCACTACTCTTCCCTGCGCGCCCGCGCCGCGATTGCCACCGCGGATAATAAGCGCGCGGTATGGGAAGAGATCGTCACCGGGGATCTCACCAACCGCGAGCTCACCTCCAAGCTGGAAGGGCTGAACTACCCGCACTCCGATGACCTCCTGCCCACCGCGGAATTCTTTGAGGTGGCCGAAAAGATCTGGGATTCCCAGTCCTCCGAGGTGGGCCTGACCACCGTCACCGGGCTATTCCCGTCCTGGGATATCACCCAAGACGGCCTCGATCGCGCCGATGCCTTCCTGCAGAAGGATCTGGCTGGCGGCCTGCGCCGCGCGATTACCGAGCAGCGCGACCGCGTGGCCCGCGCCCTGCGCAACCGCGAGCTCGACGCCAACTAGGTGACTATTTCTTGCGGAGGTTCAGCTCGATGCGCGGGCGCACCTGGATCTCCGTGAGCTGGGTGGTGGGCCCAGCCTCCACGACGGTGCGGATGGCGCGCGCCACCTCCACGGGCGCAATAACCTCGCTCGGGTTATAGTCCTGCAGGCCCTCCAGCATCGGGGTGTCGGTGGGGCCTGGCGCCACGGTGGAGACGCGGATACCGGGTTCGGAGATACGCAGGGCATCGGCAAGCGCATACAGCGCGTGCTTCGTCGCGGCATAAACCACGTTATCGCCGTAGCTCTTGCGCCCCGCCCCCGAGTTAATGAAGACGACGGTGCCCTCTGCCTTGCGCAGCTGCGGCAAAAGCGCGCGGGTGACCTCCGCCGGCGCGTGGACGTTTAAGTCCATGTGGGCGCGCCAATCGTGCGGGGTGGCCTCTTCCACCGAGAACTTCGTGGCGCGCGCCGCGCCGTGCACGAGCACATCGACCCGCTCTAGCTCGGGCAGCTGCATGCCCTCGTCCAAGCCGGCGACCAAGTCGCTGGCAACCGGCGTGATATTCGCGGCCTCCGGCAGCTCTTCGGCGCTGCGGCCCAGCGCATACACGTGGTGATCGCGGGCGAGATCCTTGATGATCTCGCGCCCCATGCCACCGGTGGCACCGGTAACGACGGCGATTTTCTCTGGCACATTCGTGGTATCAGTCATGCCACCCCATCATAGGGAAAATGGATGCTAGCGGTGCGCGGCGTCCGTCCCCGTTCCGCGATGTGGAACGATAGGGGCTATGGCTACTCCTGCAATCGCGATCGTCGGCATGGGCCCGCGCGGCATTTCCATCTTGGAACGCCTCGCCGCCCGCATGGATGATTCCAGTTCCCCCGTTACCGTCCACCTCATCGACGAGGCCCAGCACGGCGCCGGCCGCGTCTGGGACACCGCCCAAACCAAGACCCTGTGCATGAATACGCGCGCGGGCGCCGTCACGCTTTTTACCGAGCCCGGCGCGACGGTGAATGCCCCAGTGCTCGAGGGGCCGACGCAATACGAGTGGATCCAGCTGCTGCGCGGTGAGGGCGATAAGGTAGCTCCTGCCAAGCGCGAGCTTTTTACCCAGCACCCTCCGGCCGCGCATATTGCCACCGAGTACCGCGCGGAGCTGGCCGCTACCCGCCCGGAGTCCAACCCCACCCGCGCGTTATATGGCGAGTACCTGCGCTGGGTCTATGATGTGGTGCTGGCGCGCCTGCCGGAGAGCATTTCTACGGTCAGCCACCACCACCGCGTGGAGACCATCTCCGCAGACGGCGCGGCCGATATCCTGCACTTGGACGATGGCTCGCAGGTGCGCGCCGATGCCACGGTCCTAGCCTATGGCTGGATGGCGCCGCGCTTTAATGATGAGGAGCAGCGCTTGGCGGAGTCTGGGTTGCGGTGGATCGCACCGGGCAACCCCGTGGAACAAGACTATGGCGCCATTCCCGCCGGTGAAGACGTGTTGGTGCGCGGTCTGGGCATGGGCTTTTATGACATCATGGCGCTAACCACCATCGAGCGCGGGGGCAAATTCGTCGAGGATGCCACCACCCGCTCCGGCCTGCGCTACGAGGCGAGCGGGAAGGAACCACATTTCATCGTCTCGTCCGGGCGCGGTTATCCCTTTCATCCCAAATCCGAGTACAACGAGCTGCCGCCCACGATGCCGCGGCGGCGGTTGCATGAGGTCATCGACAAGCTCCAGGGCACTGAGGACATCGACTTTGACGCCCAGGTTTGGCCTGCCATCGCCCGCGATAGCTACGAGACGTATATCACCACGCTGGAACGGGTGAATCCGGAAGCGCTGCTCCGCCCGCGCGAAGAGATCCTCGCGGTCATCGATTCCACCGCGCCAGATGATCTCGGCACCGCCCTTGCTCCCCTGGTCACCCTGCCGTGGGATATGACAGATCTTATGTACCAGGTCGCTGGTTTTACCGGCGATATTTCGGCGCTCACCGCCCACATTGCGGATAGCCTGGCGAGCGATATTCAGGAGGCTGCCGCCGGCCACGATTCGCCCATGAAGGCAGCACTGTGGTCGCTGTCCCAGTCGCGCAAGCCCGCCTCCATCCTCGGCGCGGAAGGCCGCTATACCCGCGAGTCCCGCACGGGCCGCTACGCGCAGTTCATGTCCTTTGGGCAGATGGTGGGCTCGGGACCTCCGCTTTTCCGCGTGCGCCAATTGCTCGCGCTTGTCGATGCCCACCTAGTCCGCTTCCTCGGCGATCACCCCACCCTCGCCATCGAGTCAGACCATTTCACCCTGACCTCTGGCCCGCGCTCGGCATCCGCGCCCACGCTTGTCGATGCCTTTATGCACAAGCCCGATATCCGCGTCGCCGACGATCCGCTCACCCGCGGATTAGCCGAGAATGAGCGGGTGCGTCCGTTTGCTGATCACGGGCAGGACACCGGTTCCCCCGAAACCGATGGTGCCACGCGGCGCACCGTCCATCCGGACGGCAGCCTGGATGAACGCCTGCATATCGTGGGCATCCCCACCTATGCGCAGTGGCCGGATACAACGATTTCCCCCATGCCGGGCACGGATCCGCTCATGCTGCAGGAAACAGATAAGACCGCCGGTTCCCTCTTAAAGGTTGCCGGCGGCCACTAAGTACGCGTTTTAGAGCGCTTTTAAAGGGCGTCGAGGGCCTGCTGCAGATCCGCTAGCAGGTCATCGATGTCCTCGATGCCGATGGAGATGCGCACCATGTCCTCCGGCGGCACCAATTCGGAGCCTTCAGCCGATACGTGGGTCATATTCTGCGGGTGCTCGATGAGCGATTCCACCCCACCCAGCGATTCCGCTAGGCAGATAAGCCGCGTATTCAAACAAATCTGCTTGGCGTGCTCTGGGTTGTGGAAGCGCACGGACATCATGCCGCCGAACCCGCGCATCTGCTGCGCCGCCAGCTCGTGGCCCGGGTGCTCCGCCAATCCCGGGTACCGCACCTGTTTGACCTCTGGGCGGGCCTGTAAGAATTCCGCCACCTTTTGCGCATTGGCGCAGTGGCGGTCCATGCGCACGCCGAGGGTCTTAATACCGCGGGCGGTCAGGTAGGCATCGAAAGGCGAGGCGACCGCGCCCACATTGCCCTGGAAATACAGCAGCTGCTCATCCACCTCGGGGTCATTGGTAACTACGGCGCCACCGAGGACATCGGAATGCCCACCCAAGTACTTCGTGGTGGAGTGCAGGACGTGGTCTGCGCCGAGTGCGAGCGGGTTCTGGAGGTACGGTGTGGCGAAAGTATTATCCACCAGCACCTGAGCATTGCCCTTAACCTTGGCCACTGCCGCAATATCGGTGATATTCAGCGCCGGGTTGGTCGGGGTTTCTAGCCAGATGAGCTTGGTATTGTCCTTGACCGCAGCGGCGACGGCATCGACATCGCAGGTATTGATAATGGACATCTCCACGCCCCACTCCGTGAAATCATTAAGCAGGCGGTAGGAACCGCCGTAGGAGTCATTGCCCAAGATGACGTGGTCGCCGGGGCGCACCAGAATGCGCACCATCGTATCGGCGGCTGCCATACCAGTGGCAAAGACGCGGGCGTAGTCCGCGCCCTCCAGCGCAGCCAAGGTCTTTTCAAGGGATCGAACCGTCGGGTTGGCCACGCGCCCGTATTCGAAGCCGCCGCGCAGCTGCGCGAGGCCATCTTGGGCGAACGTGGTCGAGGCGTAGATCGGCACGTTAATGGATCCCATGTGCGGATCCGGGTGATATCCAGCGTGAATGGATCGGGATGAAAATCCTTTTGCCAAGTTATGCGCGCTGTGTTCAGTCATGCCTCCCAATCGTAGACTAAGCGGTTCATCCACACCGGCCATTCGGCAATTTATATTCGGTTCCGCCCGCGCTGCAATTTCTGCGCTGTCAGTGAGATTTCAGGATTCTTCTCTACAATGGGTGCGGTTAGCTTGTGTCTACGATCAAGAAAGAATGATGAGTACGAACTTATTTATCACGGCTCAGGGCGCTGCAGAGAAAAAAGACGATGCAGTCGAGTCCGTATCGAGCTTCTGGAACGACGAAAACGTTCAGCTTTGGCTTATCGAGCGGCCCATTCGCATCGGCCTCATTATCATCTTGGCCTTCATTGCGCACTGGGCGCTGCGCCACCTCATCAACCGGCTGGCGAAAAACAGCATTAAGGCCTCCACCCTCAAAAAGCCCAGCCGCAGCCGCAGCAGGTCTGGAGAGGACGGACAACCGGATGACACCCTGCGAGAAACAAGGGAGGCCCGCCGGGCCTCGAGGATTAAGACCCTCGCCGGCGTGGGGCGATCGGCGGTTGCCATCGTGATCTGGGTTTCGGCCGGCATCGCCATCCTGGATGAATTGGAAGTCAACGTTGCCCCGCTGATCGCGTCTGCCGGTGTAATCGGTGTCGCCCTCGGCTTCGGTGCACAGGAACTGGTCCGAGACTTCCTCTCCGGTATTTTCATGCTCATTGAGGATCAATACGGCATTGGCGATGTCATTGACTTAGGCAACGGCGTCTTCGGTGACGTCGAGTCCATTTCCCTGCGCATTACCACCGTCCGCGATATCGACGGTGCCCTGTGGTACGTCCGCAATGGCGAAATCTTGCAGGTGGCTAACCACTCCGATGAGTACTCCGTTGCCCGCATCCAAATCCCTGTCGGGCTATCCAATGACCCTGAGGTTGCTGGCGATGTCATCGACAAGGCTGTCAAGGATGCCGTCAAGGACGAAAAGATCCGCAAGATGGTGCTCAGCACCCCGCGCATCGACGGCATGTCCAAGTTCGAGCCGGACTACGTATCCTTCCGCGTGTCCACCAAGACGCTGCCGGGCCGCCAGTGGGACGTCCAGCGCTTTGTCCAGTCCCGCGTCCTCAACGTCATGCACGCAGAGGGCATTACCACCCCGTACCCACACGGCATCGGCATTGCCAATCCTCACAAGAGAGACGATGCCTAAATGAATTCCGTCTATGAAGCCATCGGTGGGACCCCTACCTTTGAGCGCCTCGTGCATGGCTTTTATGACCAGGTCAAAGAAGATGACGTGATTGGTCCCATGTACCCGGATCAGGATTGGGAAGGCGCGGAACAGCGCCTAACCTGGTTTCTGATTCAGTACTGGGGCGGTCCCCAACACTTCTCCGAAAACCGCGGCCACCCGCGCCTGCGCATGCGGCACGCGACTTTCCCCATTGACATGGAAGCCCACGACCGCTGGCTCGAGCTCATGGGAAAGTCCCTCGATAGCATCGAGGAAGACACCATCCCGCCGGCGTATCGCACCATGATTTGGGACCACATGCAGCGCGTCGCCGCCATGCTCATCAATAGAGCGCCTTAATTTTCACCTGCTTGTAACGCTGCTTTTGCAAGCGTTTCAAGCCACAAACAGGGGCCCTCGCACTTCCGTATTAGGTAAGTGCGCGGGCCCCTTTACTGTGTATCAGCACTAGCACCGGCTAGCGCTAGCAACTATCTAGTCCTGCCAGTCGAATGCCTGGCGTACCGGCTCGGATACCAGCTTGCCGCCGCGGGTCATGACGCCGGAGCGCAAGCCTGGGAAGCGCTCGATTGCGGCATCCAGGTTGTCGTTGGCTACCGCGCGGATATACGGCAGCGTCGCCGAAGCCAAGGCGCGGGCCGAGGTATTTGCCACCGCACCAGGCATATTGGCCACGCAGTAGAAGAGGGTGTCGTGGACCTTGAAGGTCGGCTCGTCGTGGGAGGTCTTGCGCGAGTTCTCGAAGCAGCCGCCTTGGTCGATGGCGACATCGACAAGCACTGCGCCCTCCTTCATCTTCTTCACGGTCTCCTCGCGGACCAGCTTTGGTGCCGCCGCACCTGGAATCAGTACGGCGCCAATGACGAGATCGGCCTCCTCCAACTCCTTATCCAGCGTGGACGGATCAGAGATCAGGGTGCGCACGCCGCCGGCGTACTGGTCATCAAAGCGCTGCAGGACGTGCGGATCCACGTCCAAGACCGTGACCTCTGCGCGCAGACCGTGTGCCATCGCAACGGCGGACGCGCCTACCTGGCCACCGCCGATGACCACCACGCGCGCAGGCTGGGTGCCCGGGATACCGGAGACCAAGAGGCCGCGGCCGCCCTGGGTGGACAAAAGGTGGTGTGAACCCTCAATGACGGCCAAGCGCCCAGCGACCTGGGACATAGGGGTCAAAAGCGGCAGGGTGCCGCGGCGGTCCGTAACGGTTTCATAAGCAATTGAGGTCGTCTTCGATTCCGTCAGCGCCTCCGTCAGCGGGCGATCCGCTGCCAAGTGCAGGTAGGTAAAGACGGTGAGATCCGAACGCAAGTACTGGTACTCGGACTCGAGCGGCTCCTTTACCTTCAGCAGGAGCTCGGCCTTGGCCCACGTCTCGTCTGCAGAATCAACGATGGTAGCGCCAGCCTCTACGTACTCCTCATCGGGGAAGGACGCGCCTACGCCTGCGCCCGTTTCAATGAAAAGCTCGTGCCCATCAGCAACCAAGGTCCGCACCTCAGTTGGGGTGAGGGCAACGCGGCTTTCATTATTCATGATTTCTTTAGGTACAGAAATGCGCACGGAGGTTCTCCTTCATGTGTTGGTTACAGAGGCGAAAATTTACTTCTCGCTGTCAGGTTAACGCAGAATACAAAGGAGAATATAAGTTTGTGTATATTTCACGAACGGGGGTGACAGCAATAATCACACTTTCCCCGATACCGCAGTTTATGCGGTTAAAAATCCACACCCGAAAAATACCTACTACCCCCGACTATTGGGTTATAGGTATTACTCACTGTCTGTTTTGGGCGGTGAGATCCCAGATTCGGGAGTAATTACAGAACCGATAGCCGCGTGGAACGGTAGATGCTGCCAAACGGTGCATCAAGGCGCACCCACCGACCAAGACTCGACACTCGCAGGTGCCGCGGAATATCCATGGAGGCAGAGAACCCCGGAATTAGCCCCAAGTTGGTGCAGGCAAAGATCATCCGCATCGGGATTTCCACCGTCTGTCCATTGCCTTCAACCGTGACCACGGTCTGATTAAGCAAACTGGGTGGCGGGCCCATAGGACCGGAAAACTCCCGGGTCAGCTTTTGACCTTGGTCCGAAAGGTCGCGAACCACCGCCACCGGCAGGGTATCCACCACGCTAAAGCCGGTGGCCGGGGGCAATGCGCCCGGCCACGACGCATCGCGAGCTGGGCCGAGTTCCATAATGCCGGTGCCATCGTGTTCCGCGAGCTGTTGCTCCAGCGTCTCCGCGGACACCACTGCCCCATCGCGGGAGACAACCCCCTGCACCCGCCGGGAGGCGACGACCTCGAAGGGGGTGGTCACGAAGGCATCGACAACGTCATCGGCAAGCTGGCGCAGGCGCACCGACGCATTCGCGTCTACCCCAACTGCGCGCGCAAGAAGGGCCCGTAAGCCAGGTCCTCCGCTGCGAACTTCAAACGACTCGGTGACCATGGCTAACGGGCCCTACCTTTCTTCATGTGCCTAGTGCGCCAGTTAGGAAGCGCTCATCTGCAGAATATCCTTTTCCTCATCCGTAAGCGGGCGCGGGGTGTGCTTCTTCTTGTCAATGACAACCTGCACACAGTTCACCGTGGCCGCTACCTCCCCAGCAGCGGTCTTGACCTGCTGGGTCGTGGTAAAGGATGACGAACCGATCTGGGAAACGGAGGTTTCCACGATGACGTGGGCATTGCCCTCAAAGGGAATGGGCCGCATATAGTCCACGTCGAGATGACGCACCAAGGCCATGAAATCGATACCCTTGGCATAGATATTCTCCTTGGCAAAAGCCAAGCGCGCCTCCTGGGCAACCTCGATATAGTTGGCGTTCATCATGTGGCCGCACATATCGAAATCGCCCCAACGGGTGGACACTTGGTGGGTATGCGCGTTATCGGTCGCCATCATTCTCCTCAGGAATTATCGGGTGAGCTTGCGGTGAGTTACGCGAGAAGGACGGGCGGCGTCTTCTCCCAGACGCTCCACCTTGTTCTTCTCATAGTCACCAAAGTTACCCTCAAACCAGAACCATTGCCCCTCGGCAACGTTGCCTTCCCACGCCAAAATGTGGGTACAGGTGCGGTCCAAGAACCAGCGGTCGTGGGAAATAACAACGGCACAGCCAGGGAATTTCTCCAAGGCGTTTTCTAGCGAACCCAGGGTTTCGACGTCCAAGTCGTTGGTTGGCTCGTCAAGAAGGATAAGGTTGCCTCCCTCTTTCAGGGTCAGCGCCAAGTTCAAGCGGTTGCGCTCACCACCGGAGAGCACCTTCGACGGCTTTTGCTGATCCGGGCCCTTGAAACCGAAGGCGGAAAGGTATGCGCGCGATGGCATCTCATTTTGGCCAACGTGAATATAATCCAGCCCGCCGGAAACGACCTCCCACACGGTAGCCTCTGGGTCGATATTCTCGCGGTTCTGGTCCACGTAGGACAGCTTGACGGTCTCACCGACCTCAACGGAGCCATCATCCGGTTCTTCCAAACCGACGATGGTCTTAAACAGCGTGGTCTTACCCACACCGTTCGGGCCGATAACACCGACGATGCCGTTGCGCGGCAGGGTGAAGGAAAGGTCCTTAATCAGGGTTCGATTATCGAAGCCCTTGACCAGGTTCTTCGCCTCGACAACCTTATTGCCCAAGCGCGGCGGCGTAGGAATCTGGATTTCCTCGAAGTCCAGCTTCTTGTACTTCTCCGCCTCGGCAGCCATCTCTTCGTAGCGCTCCAAACGCGCCTTGTTCTTGGCCTGGCGAGCCTTGGCACCGGAGCGTACCCATTCCAGCTCGTCCTTCAAGCGCTTGCGCAGCTTGGCGTCCTTCTTACCGGCAACCTGGAGGCGCTCTTGCTTCTTATCCAGGTAGGTGGAGTAGTTGCCCTCGTACGGGTACAGCTTGCCGCGGTCCACCTCACAGATCCAGCCTGCCACGTGGTCCAAGAAGTAACGGTCGTGGGTGACGGCCAAGACGGCACCTGGGTAATCCGCCAAGTGCTTTTCCAGCCACTCCACGGACTCGGCGTCCAAGTGGTTGGTGGGCTCGTCCAAAAGCAGCAGGTCCGGCTCCGTCAACAGGAGCTTGGCCAAGGCCACGCGACGGCGCTCACCACCGGAGAGGTTGGTCACCGGGGCATCGGAAGGCGGGCAGCGCAATGCTTCCATTGCCTGCTCGATCTTGGAATCAACCTCCCATGCATCGGCAGCATCCAGGTCCTCTTGCAGCTTGCCCATTTCTACCATGAGCTCGTCGCTGTAATTGGTCGCCATTTCTTCGGCGATTTCCTCGAAGCGCTGCTTCTTTTCAAAGATATCGCCGAGGCCCTCCTCGACGTTGCCGCGCACGGTCTTTTCTTCATTCAGCGGCGGCTCCTGCTGCAGGATGCCCACGGTAGCGCCCGGGTCGAGGAATGCCTCACCATTGGAGGGCTGATCCAAGCCGGCCATGATCTTCAGAATGGAGGATTTACCGGCACCATTGGGGCCGACCACACCAATCTTGGCGCCCGGGTAGAACGCCATCGTGACATCATCAAGGATGACCTTATCGCCAATTGCCTTGCGCACGTTTTTCATCGTGTAGATGAATTCGCCCACTTTTACCCCTTTGCAAAAATTTGGGAGACGTATTTATCTACACAAACACTACATCAGAATGCGCGCCTAGGTGCCTCGGGTCGGGCGAACCCGAGGCGGATGGCTGGCGCTATGCATGCACGGTTTCGGCGGTCTCCTCCTCTTGCGTTGCTACTTCCTCACTGTCCTGGGCTGCCACGCTATTTCCCGCTTGGATGCGGTCTGCAGCGGTATCGGCGGCGGTATCTCCCGGCGCGGAGTTATCCACGTCGGGCTCAACTTCGTTATCACCAAGCTCCGGAATAGCGATGTTTTCCTGGTTATATTGCGGCGCCAAGCGTTTTGCACCAATGACGTGGCGGTTTAGGTCCAAGCCCACATACTGTGCCTTGATAAAGGTGCGGTAGTGGTCCTTGCCCTCATCATCGCGCCACTGATCGGAGACGATCGAGCCGCAGACGAGCAATGGCATCCCTTTAGCCAGGGATTTCTTGACGTTGATGGCAAATTGGTTCCACATTTCCACGTCAATAAAGAGGTGGTCTACATCGCGCCACTGCTGCTGGCCGCGCTGGTTCTCCGCCTCGGTGCCGGTATCGGCGGGGCGGTCAGGAACGCGCCGTGAGGATGCGATGCGCAGTTTGGTTTTATATGCGCCGGTCGAGGTCTTGGTCAAGATCGGGTCTTGGGTAAGGCGGCCGGTGAGCATCACTGGGTATTGAGACATGGTGCTGAAATTCCTTTACTAGGTTGTGAGTTCGCGAGTGGTATGTCCCTCGCTCGCCTTCACATCCTGCTGCCGCAGCGCAACCCGCACCATGCTATGACCATCAGCGCTGTGGATAACTTGTTGTTCTCTTCAACAAAGTGGCGCCAGGATGGTCACTTTCGGGTGAGTTTTCCACAAGTGGCCGGCTATTTAGTGCCCGCGGAACCCGCTTTCATCGCCGTGGCTCATATTCTCCAGCATCGCGTTATAGCGGGCGAGCTCAGCGTCATCGTCCGCCTCCGCCTGCACGTCGTGGCGCCGTGCGGTCGCGCGGTCATCGCGCAGCCAATCCAAGAAGAGCTTGCCAAAGACAATGACCAAGGGGAATTGGCCAAAGCCCCAGGCGATGCCCCCACCCACGCGCTGATCCTGCAACAGGTCCTGATCCCAGGGCAGCTCGAGGTACTGATAAAAGTCGAGGCCAAGCACCGTTTGCAGCTGCATCAGGTACACGCCGGCGAAGAGGTGGAAGGGCATCGACAAGAAAAGCATGCCAAGGCGGAAGGGCGTGGAATGGCGCTTGGGCAGGGGATCTGGGCCGATGACTTCCCAGAAATAGAAGTAGCCGGAAATGAGGAACACGTAGTTCATGATGAGGTGGCCGGCGTGCTCCGAAATGGCGAATTCGTACAGGCTCGGGAAAAGATAGAGCACGTAGAGGAAAAACAGGTACTGCGCCAAATTCACGAAGGGATTGGTAATGATCCGCACGAACGTGGATTGGGTCAGCGCCAAGGCATAATCGTGCAGGCTGGGCTGGCCCTTCGGACCCGGCTCGTAGGCCTCCATGACCAACGTGACGGGCGCGCCTAACACCATGAGCAGCGGAATGGTCATAGACAAAATCATGTGCACCAGCATGTGAATGGAATACATGGCCGGCATGTACAGACCGAGGCCCGTGGACATGACGAGCGTAAGTCCCAGCGAGCCCACCATAAACCACGCGGTGCGCCCCTTGTCCCAGCTCAACCCGCGCTTGTGCACGCGGTAGACCAAGTAGCCGTATGCCGCGGCCAAGAGTAGGCCAATCGTGCCAAACATGATGTCAAAGCGGAACATCGTCCAGATATTGAATACCGTGGGCGCCTCATGCAGGTTATAGCCCATAAGGATCTGCATGGAGCTCAAATTTGGGTCCCGCGGCGGTGGTGGCACGGTGCGCCCCAGGGTGATGGCTACGCCAATCGTTCCCGCCATGACTGCGAGCTCCACGATGGCGATACGGATAAAGAGCCGCGGGTTTCGATCTAACTGCGGAATGGTGAGCTCACGGTGGATAAGCCCCATAATGCCCAGCAGAATGGTGAGCACGAATTTGGTAATCAGGATAATGCCGTAGGGTGATTGCGGCAGGTCCGAAATATCCATCCGGATGAGCGTATTGACCAGGCCGGATACCGCCAGCACGACGATGGCCATGAACGCGATGGTGGAATAGCGCTTGACCGCAAAGGCGAGATTCGGGCCCAAGCGCCGGCCGTGCGCGATAAGCGCCATGAGGCCGCCTACCCAGAGCATCACAAATACCAGGTGCCACAGCAGCGAGTTCGTGCCGTAATCGTGGTCGCCGCCGGTCGCCGAGTGGCCCTCAAGTCCGATGGGAACTACTTGCAGGATGGACAGCAACAGCAGAACCGGCTGCATGGCCCAGGTGCGACTGAGTCTGCCAATAATTCCCACGGTAAGGGCGATGAGCACCGCAATCCCCCACACGATGGTGGAGGAAATTTCCGTAAAGGCCATTTTCAGAATGGTCAGGTTGAAGACCTTAAAAAACGGCGTGCCGGTAAGGTCCGACATGATCATCGGGATTTCTACCAGCCCCACGGCCGCAACGCCGAAGGCCGACCACGTACCGGTGCGGGCGGCGATATGGCCGTCAACCGATAATGGTGCCCCGATGAGGGAATCGTTCTCGCCACGCGGGGCGATGAGAAACGACGAGGCCAAAAAGGAGCCCACAGAAAGCGCCATCAAGAGCCACGCCAGCCCACGAAACAGCGGCAGGCCAAAGGTGGTAATCCGCCCAGGGTCCGGAATGCCCAAGGCAGCCAAGGAATCCGCCAATAAGAATAAGGAAATGAACCCGGCAACCAAGCCAGCAAAAAGCATTGCTGCAATAAAAATTCCCCAGGAAGGACGGGGTTTTTGCGTTCCAGACTGCGTGCTTTTGACCAGCTTATTGACCATAGCTCGCATTCTATAGGGCCACCCTAATGCAAAGCGAACGCATATTTTTCCCCTGGATATGCCATGATAGAGCCTATGGACACCCGTCAACTTCTTTATTTCCGTGCCGTTGTAGACAATGGGTCCTTTACCCATGCCGCCGCAGCCCTCGAAATGACACAACCCTCCCTGAGCCTTTCCATCCGCAAATTGGAAAAGGAGCTCAATACCCAGTTGCTGTCCCGGGGTCGTTCGGGCGTAACTACCACGGAGGCGGGTGATTATGTCTATGACACCGCCCTTAAGGTTGATGCCCTGCTTGCCGATGCCCAGCGCCACATCAGAGAAATCACCGGCGATAACGCCAATACCGTCTCCCTGACGTCGTGCCCCATTTTGAACTGGGAATTTACCCCTTCCATCCTCTCCGAGCTCACCGAAATCCACCCCTCGGCTCGCATTAGCTTGGATGATTCCACTGCGGCCACCGCCGTTAAGCGACTATTGGAGGGCCAGGTGGACCTCGCGCTCTTGCCGACGTCCGACCCCAAAGCCTTCATTCGCCGCTACTCCCCCGAGCTGACCATCCACGACGCCGCCGAGTTCGATTACACCCTCGCGGTGCCAGAAAGCCTGTCGCACCTCCCCTCCCCGATCTCCTTGCGGGACTTGCGCGAGGAAACCTGGCTGGTGCCTCCCCACTGCCGCGAGCTTCCCGGCATGGCAGAGCTCTACGATGAACTGTGGGAGAACCACCCCTCCTACAAGCCGAATCACATTCAAGACGTGACATCGCTGCACGCTGCCATTCCGATGATTTCCAGTGGCTTTGGCATCAGCTTCATGCCACGGTGCGCCCCCGCGCTGCATCCGCAGGGCATCGCTTCGCTAACGGTCAAAGAGGAACTTCCGCGGTTCCACGCCATCGTGGCGTACCGCTCCGACCGCGAACTGACCCCAGCCGCCCAAGAATTGGTCGGTATTTTGCGCACGCACAATTCCGCCCGCCCCCTGGCTTAGAAATCACCGTGGCCGTGGGCTAATATGAGTGTGCTGTCCAGCCCCCATAGCTCAGCGGATTAGAGCAGTGGGTTTCTACCCCATGTGTCGCGGGTTCGAGTCCTGCTGGGGGCACCGTGTCATGAGTCGCGACATGCTTGACAGGTCAGTCGCGACATCGTTGACAAACCGGCATCTCAGTCGTTTTTGTTCT
>NZ_JBEHGF010000032.1:0-25320 GCF_040225725.1 Corynebacterium sp. KPL4015
CGCTGCCGACGAAATGCGGGAAGCGATGGCATACCAAGCAGGAGTTTCTACTTTGGTGGTGGTCTGGACGGTAGGTCGGGCATCGAGCAAGCTCGCACTGTCAATCCTAGAACTCAAGCCTTTACCTCGTCCGAGGTCCCACATAGCCTAATCCAGAAATCAGACAACGGTAGAAGCATTATCGAACGGAAAAGGAACGAAAGTACCCACCTGTTTGAGGTCATTCATTGGCCGGCAGCATTTTGCATTAGAGCCGACAGCTCTATTGCTTCTGTGGCTGCTTTTTTAGTATTGTATTTTCTCCGGACATGAGATCTATTATTCCTGAGTTGATTGCGATGATTCCTATCCAAGACCCTGTTATATAGATGAAAAGTGTGCCGAGGAGTATGGCGAAGCAGCTAACTGCCTTTAGCTGTTTCGTTCTTCTGTCATTGGATTCGTCAGGCTGGTAGATCCGGGCAACCATGAGATCAACGGCGGCAACGGCTAGCAAAAAATACGAAATTTTTGTGTAACCGAATAAAGCAAAGACCCCTGAAACCACAAGCACCGCAATCCCAGCAAAGCCAATCAAACGACTCATCAGAAAAACACTCCACAATATGGTTTGCCAGTAAACTTCTCCTTAATTCTATCGAAAGGTGAGGGGGTCAAGTCCGGTATGCTCGGCAGGAACCACGCGCCCTCTACAATGGCCACCATGGATGAACAGAAGCTGCACGACCTGCAACGCTACGGCACTTGGGAGCGGATGACCGGTGGGCAGTGGCACCTGCCGGGCATGGGGGACATCGACAAGGAGCACCAGCGCACCTTTGGGTTGATTGGGCAGTTCAACGATCTGCACAACACGGATAAGGAGCAGGCGCAGGCAATCTTGCGGGAGATCCTGCCGGAGGAATCACACGTACCGGGGGCGCACGCGCCGCTGAATATGGAATACGGCTGCAATATCGTCTGTGGGGAAGGCGTCTTCATCAACTTTGGCAGCAGCATTTTGGCCCAAGCCAAGGTCACATTCGGGGACCGCGTGCTGATTGGGCCCAATTGCTCGTTCATTACGGTCGGCCACCCCGTTAACGATCACGCGATGCGCGAGGGCGGGTGGGAAATCGCCCACCCCATCACCGTGGGGCGCAATACCTGGTTTGGGGCCAATGCCACCGTCATGCCGGGGGTTACCATTGGTGAAAACTGCGTTATTGGTGCCGGCACGCTGGTGACCAAGGATATTCCGGATAATTCGCTGGTCCTGGGCACGCCCGGCCGAGTGGTGCGCACACTGGACGGCGATGAGGAATCGTGGGAGCGCAAGGAATTGGACGGACCCGTGGAAGGTTTTGGGGCCGCCAACTAAATGTTCGATCTTGCCAGCATTGGCGCGGGGCTGCCCGTAGCCAAGACCATCGATTCGCTGCCTAGCACCGAAAACGTCGTCATTCAGGCACCACCCGGCACGGGTAAAACCACGCTCGTGCCACCGGCGCTGGCCAATCATTCCGCAGGGCGCGGCAAGGTCATCGTCACCGCCCCGCGCCGCGTGGCCGTGCGCGCGGCCGCCCAGCGCTTAAGCACCCTCAGCGGCACCCCGGATAAGGTCGGTTTCGCCATCCGCGGCGAATCCCGCACGGGCAGCGAGGTCGAATTCGTCACCCCAGGCGTGCTGCTGCGCCGCCTGTTGAAAGATCCAGAGCTCGAGGGGGTGGCCGCCGTGGCCATCGATGAGGTCCACGAGCGCCAGCTGGATACGGATCTGGTGCTCGGGATGTGCCTGGAGCTGGCAGAGCTGCGCGAAGACTTCCGCGTCATCGCTATGTCCGCCACGGTAGACGCGCAGCGCTTTTCCCAGCTCATGGGCGCACCCGTCCACACCACCGAGGCGGTGACCTATCCCCTGGACATCCAGTACGCGCCGCAATCGGGGCGCGCGGCGGGGTCGCGGGAGTTTTACGGGGGCATCGCCAAGCAGGCAGCCCGCCAACACGAATCAACGCTGGTCTTCGTGCCCGGCGTGCGCGAGGTCAACCTGGTGTGCGAGGAGCTGCGGGGCCATAATGTTTTCCCACTGCACGGCAAGCAGACCACCGCGGAGCAAGATGCCGCGCTTTATACCGATGAGCAGCGCATTGTGGTGGCGACGTCCATCGCGGAATCCTCGCTGACGGTGCCTGGCGTGCGTGTGGTGGTAGATGCCGGGCTGGCCCGCGTTCCCCGGCGCGATACACAGCGCGGCATGTCTGGCCTGGTGACGGTCTCCACATCGAGGTCGAGCGCGGACCAGCGCGCGGGCCGTGCCGGGCGTGAGGCGCCGGGTACGGTCATTCGCTGCTATTCCCAGGACGATTACCAGCACTTTTCCCCGCACACTACGCCGGAGATCCTGTCCGCGGATCTCACGCAGGCTGCGCTGTTTTTGGATTGCTGGGGCGCGGGCCCGGATTTCCCGCTGCTCGATCCGCCGCCCGCCCAAGCCCTTGCGGCCGCGCGCGCCACCCTCGAGCGCATTGGCGCGACGCAGGAGCTCGCCCTGCTGCCCACCGATCCCCGTCTCGGCGCGGCCCTTATCCGGCACGGCAGCCAGGCGGCGCCCACCATCGCCGCGCTTGCCGATGCCCCCACCAACACCACCGATCTCACCCGCCGCCCCGCCCCGCACAAGGAAATCAAGCGCCTGTCCCGCCTGGTGGAGGATCTTGGCCCCGCAGACCCCGGCGAGGTCGTCGCCACCGCCTATCCCGAGCAGGTGGCCAAGCGCGTGGGCGAAGACTACCTGCTAGCTAGCGACACCCGCGCCCGGCTGCTGGATAACTCCGGGCTGGCCGGCTCGCCGTGGCTCGCCATCGCGGAGGTCACCCTCTCCAATGCCGGAAACCCCATCATCCGCACCGCCGCGCGCATCGCAGAGCCCGCCGCGCTGGATGCCATCGGCGTGACCGAAGAAACCCGCGCCTTCCTGCGTGAGGGCCGCGTGCGCGGGGTCAAGGTCCGGGCGGCCGGAGCAATTGTACTGTCCGAAACCCCGGTCAAGGTCACCGGCGATGCCGCTGCGCAAGCCCTTGCCGCCGGCATCCGCGAAGAGGGCCTGGGCTTATTTATCTTCAGCGAGAAGGCCCAGAGCTTAAAAGATAGGCTGCGCCACCTACACGCGCACTACGGCGATCCGTGGCCGGATGTCGATGCCACCGATCCCGCCGAGTGGCTCGGGCCTGAGCTGCACCAGATTGCCGCGGGAACCCCCACCGCCAAGATAGACATGTACCCCGCCCTGCAGCGCCTGCTTCCCTGGCCCGAAGCCACCCGCTTAGACGAGCTCGCACCTCAGCGCCTCCCAGTGCCCTCCGGCCGCGATGCCAAAATCGATTGGTCGGGCGAGCGCCCCGTGGTCCACATCAAGTTGCAGGAGTGCTTCGGCCTGGCCGAATCCCCGGAGTACTGCGGCAACCGCGTGCAATTTCACTTGCTCTCCCCCGCCGGCCGCCCGCTAGCGATAACCGATGATCTTGCTAGCTTCTGGTCCGGCCCCTACGCCGGGGTGCGCGCCGATATGCGCGGGCGCTACCCCAAGCACCCGTGGCCCGAGGATCCATGGAATGCCATTGCCACCGCGCGGACCAAGAACCGGATGTAGCCTAACCCCACTGCTGCCAGGATAGATAGCAGCTCATGACCACTACCAAGGTAAGCAGGGCGTAGCGGATAAACTTCGTTCCGCCGCTCAGCACCGTCCGCGCGCCCACCTAGGCGCCGAGGATATTGGCGGCGGCCAACGCGATACCAAGGGTCCACCACACGTGGCCGCCAAGGATGAAGGTCACCAGCGCGCCAAGATTCGTGGCAGTATTGACCACCTTGGCCATCGCCGCGGATTTTAGGAAGTTCTGGGAGAAGATGAAGGTAAAGGCCATAATCAGGAACATGCCGGTACCCGGGCCAAAGATCCCGTCATAAAAGGAGATGGCCGCGACCGCCACAAGCCCCGCCCAGGTGCGCCATCCGCCGCGGATACCGGGTGACTCGGTGGTGCCGAAGCTCGGCTTAAAGGTCACGAAGACGCCCACCACCACTAACAGCACGATGATGAGCGGGCGCATGATGTCGCTATTAAGATTCGCCGCCACACTCGCACCCAGCCCGGCGCACACGAGCGCGATGAAGGCGTAGCGAACGAGCTCCCCTGCCGGCGGGCGCACCTTGCGTACCAAGGTCACGGCGGCCGATGCCGTGCCGGATACCGCCGCAAGTTTATTGGTGGCCAGCGCCGTTGCCGGCGCGAGCCCCGGAACCACGGCAAGCAATAGCGGAATAAGCACGAGGCCTCCCCCGCCGATGACCGCGTCGATCCAGCCTGCCCCCGCCGCTCCCACAAGGAGCACCGCCCACTGCGCCACGTCGATATCCATGAGGAGATCATAAACCCCGCGGCGGGGAGGTCTAGACTCGATCGGAGACGAGCAGAAGATGGGAGAATACGTGGCAAAACGGCACTGGGGAATGAGCGTAGACACCCACACCATACTGCGGTGGGGCATCGTGGTCCCCGTCTCCATCCTCTTGGGCTGGCTTTTTAGCATGTGGCACGTACCGGCCGCGTGGATTTTAGCCGCGATCATCGCCTCCGGCGCCATGGCCCTTATCACCGGTGAAGACCTCAAGGTCAACCGCAAATTTTATGGTCTATCGCGCGGATTCATCGGCATCATGGCTGCGCTGCCGCTGACGGTGGTCTCCTTCGGCCAATTGGTGGGATACCTGCCGGCGGCCATAACCATGTCCTTTGTCACCATCGCGCTGGGAATCTTCTGCGGGGTCATGCTGCACCGCCAGCGGCCACGGGACGTCTCCTCCGAAACCGGTATCCTGTCCATGCTTCCCGGCGGTGCCTCGCTCATGCCCGCGCTTGCCGATGAACTCGGTGCCGACTACCGCTACGTCGCGCTCACCCAATACCTGCGGTTATTGATCGTTTCCGTATCCCTTCCCGCCGTCGTGGCCTTCCTCGATACGCCAGCCGGAAGGGGCGGTGACTTAAGGCTCGAGGCGGAAACCACCTGGTGGATCATCGCGTTGGTGCTGGTTATCGCGCTGGTCGGCGAAAGGCTTGGCAAATTCCTGCACCTGCCCGCAGCGGCGGTCCTCGGCCCGCTGATCTTGACGGTGCTGGCCTCGTTCTTCCTGCCGGAGGGGCATACGCTGGAGCCGATTTATGCCTTTAAGGTTATTGCCTTTTTATCCATCGGATGGGTCTGCGGCGGAGGTCTTTCTCTCCCCTCGCTCAAGGCCTTTGCCAAGCAGCTTCCCGCGACGATTCTTTCTATCGCGGCGGTCCTCGGCCTCTGTGCGGCCACGGCGTGGCCGCTGATGCACTGGCTCAATATCAGCTACTTCGAGGCCTACCTGGCCACCAGCCCCGGCGCGCTAGAGACCGTGCTCGCGCTCTCCGCAGAAGGCGGGGCTGGCCCCGTGGTGATTGCGGTGCAACTTACCCGCCTCATCGCCGTGCTGGTCATTGCGGGATACTTGCCGCAGCTCATCAGGGCCGTCAGCAAGTTTTCCACACGGCGCTAGCGTGCGCGGCTAGCCTGCGCGCTTAGTTATTGAGCACGGCTTCGCGCAGCACCGACATCGGCACCGAGCCAAGAGCCAGGGCCTCGGAGTGGAATTCGCGGGCGCTCATACCCTGCTCCTCGGCGGCGGCGCGGGTTTCTTGCCACAGGCGCTGGCCCAAGGCATAGGACGGCGCCTGGCCCGGCCAGCCCAGGTAACGGTTGACCTCAAAGTTGAGGTTCGCATCATCCATGGCAGTGTTTTCGCGCATGTAGGTCTTCACGTGGGCCTTATCCCATACGCCGGATACGGTGCAGTCCGGCAGCTTCTTGCCCAGGTGCAATCCGATATCCACCACGACGCGGGCCGCGCGCAGGCGCTGGGCATCGAGCAGCCCCATCCGCACGCCAGGATCGTCCATGTAGCCCAGCTCGGCCATGAGCTGCTCAGCGTACAAGGCCCAGCCCTCGCCGTGGCCGGAGTTCCAGGTCACCGCGCGGCGCCACAGGTTCAAATCCTCTTGTACCAGGGCAGAACCCAGCTGCAGGTGGTGGCCCGGCACACCCTCATGGTGCACGGTGGTCAGCTCCTGCCAGGTGTGGAAGGTATCTTGGCCCTCCGGCACGGACCACCACATGCGGCCTGGGCGCGAAAAGTCATCGCTGGGCGGGGTGTAGAAGATGCCACCGGTGCCCGCTGGGTCGATACGGCACTCGATCTCTTCGACTTCTTCCGGAATGTCGAATTCCTTGCCGTTGAGCTCGGCGATGACCGCATCGGCCTTGCTCTGCATCCACTCCACCAGGGCATCGGTACCGCGCAGGGTATAGCGTTCCTCGTGGTTAAGCTTGCGCATGGCAGAACGCACCGAGCACTCCGGGCCATAAAGCTCGTGCGCGATCTTTTCCTGTTCCCCGCGCAGGTAGCGCACCTGGTCAAGGCCCCATTCATAGGCCTCGTCCAAGTCCACGGAATCGCCAACGAAAAGCTTGGAAAAGCGCTCGTAGCGCTCGCGGCCCACCGCGTCCTTATTAGAGGACTGCGGCTGCAGGTCATTAGACAGCCAATCCGAGAACTCGCCAAAGGCCTCCTTGGCATTCTTCACCTCGGCGGAGTCGGGGGCGAGGCCGAGGCCCTCGAGCATGGAATCGGCATCGGCAAGCCGCTCGCACTGCACAATGACCTCAGAGATCTGACGGTGCGGTGCCACCATGCCGTGGGAGGCCGCTTCCTTCAGGGACTCGCGGTAGCCATCCAGGGAGCTCTTGACCTTGGACAGGCGGGAGCGAATGGCCTCGCGGTCCTCCTCGGTATCCTGCGGCATAAGCAACAGCGAGTCCCGGATGGTCTGGACGGGCGAGGCAATATTATTAAGGCTGCGAATATCCTCGCCGTGATGGTGCAAATCCAGATCTAAACAGAGCCGATCCCGCAAGACGGCTGCGGTGACGTAATCCACGTCATCGAAGTCATCCTCATCATCGGATTCATCGGTGGTGTCATCCAAGGCATCTAGATCCGCAACCATGTCGCGGGTGCGATCAGCAACAGCCTCAAAATAGTCGGGGGAAAAATCCTGCAATTCGCCTTCAAAACCGTCAATGCCCCACGCGGTTGCATCTGTTGGGGATAGCTCGGCTAGGTCGTGAACGAAGTTATCGCACGAAGCGTCCAGTAGAGAGGGCTGGCGCTTAGCGGTCTGCTCAGAACTCATAAGAGGGAAGTCTAACCCTTTATCTTGTTGATAGGCCACCCAGGCCCACCCAAATGTTGCAAACTTGTTAGCTAATCGTTGTTCCACTTCGTGCCTGGGTAGTGCCACTGGGCAAAACCATCCAGCACGGCCGCGGGATTTTCCTCTATTACCAGTGCTTTTACAAAGCGGGGCAGGATGAAGCCCGCCTCAGCCATGGCGGCATACATGTCATAAAAGGGCTGCCAAAAACCTTCCACGTCAACCAAGCCAACGGGCTCGCGAATGCTGCCCAGCTGTTGTTGGGTCAGTACCTCTGTTACTTCCTCCAACGTGCCCACGCCGCCGGGCAAACAGATAAAGGCATCCGCCAGCTGCTCCATCCGGGTTTTCCGCTCGGCCATAGAATCCACTACCTCAAGCCGGGTCAAGCCTGGATGGGAGATTTCTAAATCCACCAAAGATTGCGGCATGACGCCAGTAACGGTGCCGCCAGCATTCAGGCAGGAATTGGCAACCTCGCGCATGAGGCCGATATTTCCGCCGCCATAAACCAAGTTCAGCCCGCGACGGGCAAGCTCGCCGCCCAAGTGTTGCGCCGCTGCGCTATACGCGGGCGAATTGCCCACGGCGGAGCCGCAATAAACCGCTACTGATCGCATGCGCCCCAGCATAGGGAATTTTTGGCCTACCTCCACCTTTAGACCATTCGGTACGTACACCTATGAATAGATTAGACAAAGCAGTCTGTGACACATATACTTTCTTTCATGATCAAACCTGGCCCCGTGTTCACGCGCCCCCGTACACCGGCCGCTAAGTGCCTTCACCTGGTGCGCCTGAACCCGATCATTACCCGTAGTGAGCTGGTAGAAGCCACCGGACTCTCCCAGCCCACCATTACCCGCGCTACCACCGCGCTCCTAAACGCAGGACTCATCCAAGAGCGCACCGACCTCACCCAATCCCAGGGCCGAGGCCGCCCTACAGTTCCCCTCGAGGCCGCGGATAATAACTGGGTACTCGGCGGCATCGCCGTCGGCACCTCCGAGACCTATATCGGCCTCTATGACATCAAGGGCCGCACCGTTGCGGAGGAAGAAATCACCACTCCTGTCGCCCGCCTGACGGAGGAAGACTTTCTTGAACACATCATGGCCGGCATCAACCGCATGATGACGGGCCTGGATCGCCGCCTCGTGGCCTTAGGAATTACCACCTCGGGCACCGTGGATGAAGAGGGCCTAGTCACCGCAGACAATCTGGGCTGGCACGGTGTGGATATCGCGGCGCGCCTGCGCTTCCAATTTAGCGTCCCCGTGGTGGTTACCTCCGCCATTTCCGCCATTTTGGGCTCGGAGACCCAGGCCGCCGAGATTGGCACGAACGAGCGCGTGCTTCTGCTCTTCGCGGACGATTCTTTAGGATCAGCGCTATCCGCCGATGACGAGGTAAATTCCATCATCCCGCTGCCACAGACCCGCTCTGACCTACTGGGGCACGGCGCTTCCGAACACCTCTTGGCCACCCAGTCCATTCTGGACGCCGTGCGCCGCCACGGCATCGAGGCCAATACCCTGCCCGAGGTCGCGACCATCGCCGAATCCAATTCAGCCGTGCGCGCCATTTTGGATGAGCGGGCCCGCCAGCTGGGCCAGATTACGGCGGAGATGGTCCACGAATACTCGCCGAAAACCGTGGTGATTGCCGGCGGGGCCTTTACCGGCGATTCCCGCGCGCCCCAACTTTTTGCCTCCACCGTCCGCGATTCCGCCTCGGAGGACCTAGAGCTGCGCATGATTCCCAGCCACAAAGAAATCGTGCGCGCCGTCGCCCGTACCGTGGCTACCGATCAGCTATTGCGCGAACCATTGGAGCTGGGCCGCTCACTCCAGACCGCGTAAAACCTCGCGCGCGGAGTCGATCCCGGTAAACAGGTGGGCTTGCAACCCGCAATAAGTGGCGCCCTCGATGTAGTCGATGCGGTCATCGAAAAAATGCGTGTCCTTGGGCTGCGCTGAGAGCGCGTCCACCGCCACTCGGTAGGCCTCTGGGTGCGGCTTGGCCACCCCAATATCGCAGCTCAGCGTTACCGCCGCGCACTCTGCCAACCACGGGTGCTGCGCGCGCACCTGCTCCGCCAGGGTTGTGGGGATATTGGATAAAATCCCCACGCTAAAGCCCTCCCCGATGAGCCCTTTAACCAGCGCTATCATCTCTGGGTCAGCCTCGCGCAGGTACTGATTCTCGCAGGCCACGGCCCCAGCGCAGTCAATGGACCCCATTCCCGCGCGGGCGGCTATTTCATTCCAGTAGTGGCTATCGCTAAAAATTCCGGCATCGTAATCCGGCCGGAAATAGTTATAGGCCTCCCAGAAGGCCTCCGGGTTCGCAGGCGCGAGGAAGCGCTCTAGTTCAGCGTGCGCTTCCGGCGTGGCGGGGCGCAGCAGCACGCCGTACAGATCAAACAGCAACTTCGGCATAATGCATCCAGTTTATGCGCGCCTAGTAGCTTGGGTTTGCACTGCCACAATCCCTACCGCGGTACCGGCGATAAAAATCACCAGCGCCAGCGTCGCCTGCGCCATCGGCAAAACGATGAGCACGGCCAGCGAGGCCAGCATCAGCATTCCGCTCAGGGAATATAAAGAACGGTTGACCAGCCCGCGCTTGCCGATGACCCCACACGCCAGCATCACCACCCCCGCAAACGGGCTCAGCATGAGCGCCGCGGTGGTCAAAAAGATGCCGAGGGTCACGTGGCTTGAGATGACCGCAGCACCGATGATGAGACTTAGTGCCAAGACCGCTAAGACGGCAGAGAGGATTGCTTTCAGGTGTGCAGACATACGTCAATCCTCCCACAGCAGCGCAGTGCCATGGGAGGATTGATTTAAATCTTGATGGGTTTGTTATTCACAACTTAGGAGTTGCGGTTAGCCAAACGGGAATCGATGCGCAGCAGACCAGCGCCATCGTTGCCCACGAGCTTGATCTGGTCAATAATCTCAGAAACGGTGTCCTCTTCCTCGATCTGCTCAGCCAAGAACCAGTCAATGAGCTGGCGGGAGTCCAGATCCTGAATGTCAAGGGCAACGCGAGCGATCTCGCGAATCTGCTCGGAGACCTTCTGCTCGTGAGCCAAGGAAGCCTCGAATGCATCCAGCGGGGTGGCAGCCTTGATGGAGCCAACCGGGATATCGTTAAGCTCTACGCGGTAGCCGCGTGCCAAGAGGTGATCCGCAAGCTTCTGTGCGTGGACGCGCTCTTCGCCAGCCTGCGCCATGAACCAGTCGCGCATACCCGGGAAGGACAGGTTATCCATCTCGTAGGCCAGCTGGGTGTAGACCATAGCGGCACCGTGCTCGTTAATGACCTGATTGTTTAGCAGGGTTTGCAGCTTCTCATCCATTGCTAAATCCTTTCTGTAGGAATCAATTAATTGGTTGTAGGCACTACAATACCGAAATAAAATCCTCCGTCTAGCAAGGTATGCTTAATCAAACCCGCACCTCAGAGGCATTTTTCAGATTGGATCACCTAAGTTAGTTAAGACAAAGCTGCCCCACGGCGCGAAGTTACTATCGCCTAATAGTTCGAGGTCATCGACCTAAAAAGACGATCTCGCCGCGCTAGCCCACTCCATCCAACCCCCTGCAGCTAGTACGCTTATGCACATCAGGCCCGCAATGTGATATTAATCACCCAGTTGGCCGCTCAGGCGCTCCAGGCGCTGCGCGCTCGCCCCATCGAGGCCCCGAAACTCCACTTCAATGCCACGATCCGCGTACTTCTTCTGCACCGCATCCAGCGTCGCCACCGTCGAGGCATCCCAGACCTCGGCATCGGTAAGGTCCACCACCACGAAGTCCGTATCAAGCGTGTAATCAAAGGCGTAGACCAAATCATTCGAGGAGGCGAAGAAGAGCTGGCCATGCACCACGTAGGTATATCCGTCTACCAACTCAACCTCCACGAGGTGTGCCACCCGGCGGGCAAAGCCAATCGATGCAGCCACCACGCCTAAGACCACTCCTACCGCCAGGTTATGCGTGGCCAGCGTGCCCGCGACCGTCAGCAGCATGACGAGGATTTCAGAAAGCGGCATCAACTTGAGCGTGCGCGGGCGGATGGAGTGCCAATTCACCGTCGTCGCCGCGACGAGAATCATCACCGCGACCAGCGCGGCCATCGGAATGCGGCCTACCGCCTCGCCGAAAAGCAGGCACAGCACGAGGAGGAAGGCGCCCGCAAGGAACACCGACAAGCGCGTGCGCGCCTGAGACACCTTGACGCCGATCATGGTCTGGCCAATCATCGCGCACACGCCCATGCCGCCAATCGCCGCGGCCAATATATTGCCAATGCCCTGACCAAAGGACTCGCGGGTCTTATCGGAATGGGTATCCGTAATGTCATCGACAAGCTTTGCCGTCAGCAGCGATTCCATGAGGCCCACCAGCGCCATCCCAAAGGCATAGGGCGCAATTACCTGCAGGGTCTCCAGGTTCCACGGAATATCCGGAATGAAAAGGCCCGGCAGCGTCGTGGGCAACTCGCCCTGGTCCGCCACATCCGGCACCTTCCACCCTGCCGCGACGGCGATGATGCTTACCACCACGATGGTCACCAACGGCGCCGGAATTGCCTGGGTAAACCGCGGCAAAATGATCATGATGGCCAGGCCAATGGCCACCAGCACATAGACCATCCAAGGGACATCGATAAGGTGCGGCAGCTGCGCGGTAAACATCATAATGCCCAGCGCATTGACGAATCCCGTCATCACCGAACGCGGGATAAAACGCATGAGCTTGGCAATGCCCACCCACGCCAACAGCACCTGGATGATACCGGCCGCAAGCACCGCCGCCACCACGTAATCGTGCCCATACTCGTGCGCGAGCGGTGCCACTACCAGGGCAACCGCACCCGCCGCCGCGGAAATCATGGCGGGGCGCCCGCCGGTAAAGGCGATGGCCATCGCCATAATCACCGAAGAATATAGCCCCACCCGCGGGTCGAGGCCGGCGAGAATAGAAAAGCTTAAAACTTCCGGGATCAAAGCAAGCGCCACCGCCAGTCCGCCGAGCACCTCCTTGCGCAAACGCGCAGGTGAGGAAAAGGCAAAGCGGAAACTGGCGATGACGCCGGTGGGTGCAGGCTGCTCGTTAATCACGCCTGCACATACTAGTAGCTACTACGAGCCTTCCTGAAAGGAGCCATCCGCCGTGATGACCGGCAGCACCGACCAAGCAAAGTTGATCCACTTATCCGTCTTCTTCCACGAATAATCCGGTTCAAAGATGGTCTTCGGCTTGGTGTACACCACAGCGGAACGCACCTCATCGGCAGTTTCTTCCAAGAAGTTCACCACCAGATCCAAGGTCTTGCCGGAATCGGCCACGTCATCAACGACGAGCACCTTCTTGCCCTTGAGGGAATCCGTATCCAATTGCGGGGACAAGATGATCGGCTCATCCAAGGTCTGGCCAATATCGGTGTAGAACTCCACGTTGATAGCGCCCATGGCCTTGACCCCGATGGCATAACCAATGGCACCGGCCGGGATCAGGCCGCCGCGGGCAACGCCCACGATCAAGTCAGGAAACCAGCCGGATTCCACGATTTGCTCCGAAAGATTCCGGCTCGCTTCGCCGAAGACTTCCCAAGTGAGGTTCTCCCGGTCCGGGTGGATCCAATTCTCAATCACGATTGCGCGGCTCCTTTTGCGTCATGGGCTTTCTTTGTAGTTTAACTAGCGATACCTACCAAGGGAAAGCAGCTACCGGAAAGGAACCTCTCCCAGCGTCCGCCGCAGCTTGCGAGTGCGCAGGCGCTCCGGATTTTCTGCCAGCTGTTCCACCGCGCGCACCGCGCACATGACGTGGGCTTCCTTGGAGTTGGAATAAAACGCCTGGGCCTGCGCCGGCAGCTTCGGCACGGCGTGCAGCGGCAGATCCGACACGGACAGCAGCGTGCCATAAGGCACGCGGTAGCGGTACCCATTTGCTGCCAAGGCGCACGATTCCATGTCCACCGCCACCGCGGTAGAAGTGCGCAACCACTCCCACAGATCCCGGCTGGTGCGCCACTCCCAATCGCGGTCATCGGTCGATAGCACCGTGCCGGTGCGCATGAGCGAATTATCGCTGCCGTAGACCTCATCCACGGCCGCCTCCAGCATGCGCTGGACCTCTGGAATGGCCGGAATCGGTGTGGAAGAAACCACCTGTCGGTCCAAGATGTGGTCGTGGCGCTCGTAGGCATTGCCCAAGATCAGGTCACCGATGCGCATGCGCCCATCCATGCCGGCGCAGTGGCCAATCATGATCCAGGCCTCCGGCCGCAGCACGGCCAAGCAGTCCGTAATGGTCTTCGCATTCGATGGCCCCACCCCGATGTTGATCATCGTGATGCCATCGCCACCTGCGGTAATGAGATCGAACCGGGGCATCTGAAAGCGCGAGGTCAGCGTCAGCCCATCTAGGTCGAGGTCCACCGCATCATTAGGGTGAATGGTCTCCCCATTGGGCAATACCAGCGCCGTATACCGCGAATCCTCCTTGGTCAGCTCGCGCAGGCCGAATTTCACGAATTCCGTGGTATGCATCGCGTAATTGGTAAACAGAATGTATTTCTGCACCGTATCGACCTCGACGCCGGTGTAGTGCTCGATGCGCGCACAGGCAATATCGAAGCGCTGCGCCCCGAAGTGAAAGAGCGGCTTTTCCCCGCCGTGGAAGGCATCCCACTCGCCATCAATAATCGCATCGTTGACCTCATCCAAGGTCGGGCGCGGGATAGGGCCGCGCTCCTGCGGCGCCGCCGGGGCATCTTTGATGTATTCCGGCGGAATGCGCTCATCCGATTGGCCCACGAAGATATCGCACGGATAGTTATTGGTCAGCCGCGTCAGCTGCTCGTGCAAGTACTCCCGGATGATGTGCGGCTTGGAGACGACCGCAGAATACTTGCCGGCCTCGTCCACATAGCCAAAGGGCTCGGAGCGGTCAATCGGCTGCCATTTACGGATCTCCACTGTCACCTTGGGATAAACCACATGGCGATAATCATCGAGGGTGCCGGAGGCAAGAGCCTCGCGCGCCATCTCGCACGAGGTTTCATAATGCTCAATTAAGCGAGTCACCGCTTCATCTACGGAGTGGACATGCTGCAGATCGGTCATACCGGCGAGTTTAGCGGGGACCGCGCAGCACGGCAGCGTAGACTTTTACCCCGGCTATCCTCCCGAGGCATAAACGAAGGCCCGCCGACTGCGCATCGGCGGGCCCTCTCCCCATGACTAATCTCTGGCACTTAGCGGCAAGGAGTGGAGCGCCCTACGCCGTAAGCACCGCCCGTGATTAGGCAAGCCTAAGGTTACAAAGATTGTGGCGTGAGGTCAAGGGCTTTCTCCATAAATTTCTTCAACTTTTCTAAAGAGGCCATTTACCTGCATTAACACGTATGATTGGAAGGCATGGCTGTCGAATCTCTTGCAGAGTTGAAAAGCATTATTTCTGAACAACTCCTCAAATTCGGGCGCACCAACGAGGAAGATGCACCCGAAGAAAAAGATTCGCCACGCCTTGGCATCGCTTCCCCAGCCGCGGCCAGTGCTTTGCAGGATGACGTCGCCGACGAGATCGTTGACCGCCTCAAGGCCGAAAAGAACAAGTCCAGCCCCGGCGATTCCGCCCTCGACGCCGATGCCGCAAAGACCCTCCCCCTCGGCGCGCGCACTAAGCCGCGCGGCGTTTTCGAAGACGATTGGGGCGCCCGCCCGAACGACAAACGCCCCTGGCCGGTCATCCTGGTGCACGGCACCTGCGATACCAAGGGCGTCTGGCAAATTATGGGCAATATCTTGCGCCGGGACGGCTGGGCGGTCTTTGCCCCTGATTATGGCCATCGCGCCACGCAGACCATCCCGGAATCTTCGCAGCAGCTCGGCGCCTATATCGATACCGTGCTTGCCGTGACCGGGGCAGACAAGGTCATCTTGGTGGGCCACTCCCAGGGTGGCCTGCTCGCGCGGTACTGGATGCGCATGGACGGCGGCGCCGAAAAGGTCATCCACCTCATGAGCATTAGCGCGCCTAATCATGGGACGACCCACGGGGGCATCGCCAGTCGCCTCATTCGCACCCAACGCCAAGAGGCGGTGATCCGCTCCATTATCGATGGCTGGTTTGGCCCCGCCGGCATGGACCAGGTGGTAGGCAGCGAGGTGCTTCGCGATGTCAACCGCGACGGCGACCTCGAATCCGGCGTGAGCTACACCTGCATCGCCACGCGTTCCGATGCCGTCGTTGTCCCGCCCGAGACCTGCTTCCTCGACCCAGGGGGCGCTCCTGAGGGTGCGGTGCGCAATATCTATATCCAAGATTTTGACCGCCACGCCGTGGTCATGCACGAAGATATGCCCATGGATAGGCGCGTGCACGCCATCGTGCGCACGCTGCTCAGGATGGTAGAGCACACGCCGCGTTGATTAAATCTCCAACTCATCGAGCAGGGCATCAAAAGCCGGGCCCACCTGCGTGCGCCACAGCGTATCCACCTTCTTATCCCCGCGGCCTGGCCCGCCATTGATAACGGCCACGCGCTTGCCCTGCTTCTTCGCCTCAAGCACAAAGCGATAACCGCTCATCACCGCCAGCGAAGAACCGGCGACCAGCAGCGAATTAGCCTCATTCAATAGCGCAAAGGCGGCATCCCGCCGCGTGGCTGGCACGGGCTCGCCAAAATACACCACGTCTGCCTTGAGCAGCTCCGATCCGCAGCGCTCGCAGCCAGCCATCCGGAACGCCGCAACGTCTTTCTCATCCAGTGTCACGTCACCATCCGGGTTAACTTGGTCCCTTTCCACCACTAGGCGCTCCAGGTACCCCGGGTTCGCGGCCGCTAGGCGCGCATCGAAGTGCCCACGATCCTCATGGTGCCCACACAGCAGGCACACCACGGTTTCCATATCACCGTGCAGCGTCACCAGTCTCTCCGTACCCGCACGTTTATGCAGGCCATCCACGTTTTGGGTGACCACTCCATTAACCAGCCCGGCGCGCTCCAACTCCACGAGCGCATAATGCGTGCGATTCGGCGCCGCGGAATCCATCACGCGCCAGCCCACGAAGCTACGCGCCCAATACCTATGGCTAGCGGCCGGATCATGGCGAAATTCCTGATACGTCATTGGCCGGTGCCTACTCAGCGAGCCCCGCGGACCGCGATAATCCGGCACCCCCGATTCCGTCGATACCCCCGCCCCAGTGAGCACCATGACCGGCCCGTTACGCAGCTGCTTGGCGATGTCCCCCAAAGCCTTCCCCACCTCCGTGTGCGGCGCCGTCTCCTCCACGACGCGCGCAATCGATCTCAGCGCGGACTGATGAGCATGGGCTACAGCGGGATCCATACCCACCAATCTAATCAAGCGCCTTCAAGTACTGCTCAACGGGGACTACCTGCGCACCATTCGCTTCGAAGGAATGCTGGCCGCGGTATAGCACTGTGCGGTTTGCGGGTTTGATCTCCAGCTCTTCACCTACAGTCGCGAGATGACGCGTGTATTTGGAATGATAGGTCTGCGATGCCTTGATTTCATAAGCCTTAGGATCGCCGCCCGTAAAATCCAATAGGTCGATTTCTCTTTTAGAACTATCCCGATAGAACCGTAGATCCGGCTTGCGACCAGAGTGAATATGCGTTTTCATGGTTTCTGCTACCACCATATTTTCACACACTGCACCTGACTGTGGATGCACAGAAAGTTCTTCTGGTGAAGAAATACCAAGAAGGTGGCACAACAGACCAGTATCATAGAAATACAACTTCGCGGTCTTAGTAAGCACCTTCCGGGGATTGGAATGGTGGCTGGGTAAAGAAAATATGATGAAACTAGACTCCAGAATTGAGACCCAATTTTTTACCGTCTGGAAAGAAACATCAATCTCATTTGCGATTGCGGAATAGTTGATTAAGTTTCCAGCTTGCAGCGCACAGACCTTAATGAATCGCCAAAAGCTATCACTATTCCGAACATTGAGTAACCCACTCACATCCCGTTGGAGATAAGTCTGCACGTAGTTTTCAAAATAGATTTCCGGAGGAATTTGCGCCTGGTACAAGCGCGGATATCCTCCACGAACCATAAATTCATCAACGGTCAGATCAGCTGATATAGAGCGAGCTTCCATGAGGCCGAAGGGCAACAAATGACTGATCCCAACGCGGCCCGCCAGCGATTGCGTTATGGATTCCATAAGCAAGAAATTTTGCGATCCGGATAAGATATATTGCCCAGGGCTTCCCACTTCATCCGAACGAAGTTGGACAACGGAAAACAGATCCGGTGCATATTGAGCCTCATCTATAATCAACGGTCCACGTTGGCTCGAAAGGAAACCCACAGGATCTTCTTGTGCCACCCTTCGGATACTTGGATCCTCAAGATTGAGGTATGACAAGTCCGGAAACATTTCTCTCAGAAGGGTCGACTTCCCAGACTGCCGCGGCCCCGTCACGCTAACAACTGGAAACCATTTCATTAACTGCGCTATAGATCCACTGAGCTGCCGAGGAACAAACATATATTTACCAAATTTCGCAAGTAGGACGCACCAAATCTCTAAAGTAGAGAGTACCAAATCTCTAAAGTAGGACGCACCAAAATTCGCAAGTAGGATTACCTACCCGCAGTTCACGGCTGTTTTTCAATAGAAAAAGGAGCCGCCTGCCATGCGGCAGCGGCTCCTTATCTTGGTAGTGCTAACTCTCTGGTAGCTGCTCTACGTATAACCACTCAGAATCTAGCTCCCCGTGGCGCGAGCACTTTGTGTGCCAGCCATCGGGGCGCACCTGGGCCACCATGCGGCGGCCACAGATCTGGCAGTAGCGCGGCACGTCGAGGCCGGCGGCTGCAGCGGGGTGCAGCGTGAAGACCTCTTCGATCGGCTTGCCGGTATTAGGGTGGAAAATTGGCTCGTCTCCAGCCAGGACGGCGGTTGCCAACTCAGAGTTCGGCTCGGACACTACAGAGCCTTGATCGGGAGATCGATGCGGCCCAGCATGTCCACATCCTTTTCGATTTCCTGACCCAGGGTGGTCAAGTAGTTGCCGGCAATGATGGCGTTGATGCCGCCGAGCAAACCGCGCTCGGTGCCGTCATCGCCAAGCGAAAGCTCGCGGCCGCCAGCGAAGCGGAGGGTGGTGGAGGGCATCGCCAAGCGGAATGCAGCAACGGCGCGCAAGCCCTCACCCAGCGGGACCAGCGGGCGGTCAGCGAACGGGGTGCCCGGGCGAGGGTCGAGGAAGTTCATCGGAACCTCGCACGGATCGATCTCTGCCAGCTGGGCTGCGAACTCGGCGCGCTGCTCCAGGGACTCGCCCATGCCGATGATGCCGCCACAGCAGACTTCCATGCCTACCTCACGCACGTAGTCCAGGGTCTTCTTGCGCTCTTCCCAGGTGTGGGTGGTGACCACGTTGGGGAAGTAGGAGCGGGAGGTCTCCAGGTTGTGGTTGTAGCGCTGTGCGCCCATGTCCTTCAGGCGCTGTGCCTGCTCGCGGGTCAGGGTGCCCAGGGAGCAGGAAATCTCGATGTCCACGGCATCGTTGATAGCTGCAATGGCCTCGCCCACCTGATCCAGGAGGCGATCATCCGGGGACTTCACCGCGGCAACGATGCAGAATTCGGTGGCACCGGTCTTGGCGGTCTTCTGTGCCGCTTCCACCAGCTCAGGGATGTTCAGGCGCACTGCGCGCACTGGGGACTCGAAGAGGCCGGACTGGGAGCAGAAGTGGCAATCCTCTGGGCAACCACCAGTCTTGATGGAGATAATGCCTTCCACCGATACGTCCGGGCCGCACCACTTCAGGCGGGTCTGGTGGGCGATATCAGCAATTTCTTCCAGCTGGGAATCTGGAACCTGCAGTACTTGTAGTAGTTCTTCCTGGTTAAGGCCTTTGCCTTGCTCCAGAGCTTTCTCACGGGCGATGTCGATGATGCTCATGCAGTGAACCCTACTTGAACGCCGTTCAACTTTGGCCAAAATCACAAAATTTTTTTCGCGGGATTACCCTAAGGGGCATGACGCTTTACGATGACACCCTCGAACTCCTCCAAGAACTCATCCGCAATGCTTGCGTAAACGACCTCACCCCGGATTCCGGCTTTGAGGTGCGCAATGCCGATACTCTAGAGAACTTTTTTGCCGACGAAGACGTCTCCATCGAGCGCTTCGAATCCCACCCGGGACGCGTGTCCATCGTGGTGACCGTCCCCGGAGATCCCGCCAAGGAGCCCCTCACCCTTATGGGGCATACCGATGTCGTGCCCGTCGACGAGCCCAAGTGGACCAAGCCCCCCTTCGAGGCGCTCATTGAAGACGGCAAGCTCTACGGCCGCGGTTCCGTAGACATGCTCTTTATTACCGCCACCATGGCAGCCGTCACCCGCGAGGTAGCGCGCGCCGGCAACCCCGGCGGAACGCTCGCCTTCGTGGGCATGGCCGATGAAGAGGCCCGCGGTGGCCTGGGCGTGCGGTGGATGGCAGAAAACCACCCCGATGCCTTTGCGTGGAAGAACTGCCTCTCCGAAACCGGCGGTAGCCACCTGCCCGGCGCGGTGGGTTTCAACGTGGGCGAAAAGGGCGCCGGCCAGCGCCGCCTCCACGTCACCGGCGATGCCGGGCACGGCTCAACGCCCTACGGCAAGGACTTTGCCATCGTAAAGATCGGCGAGGTCGCCCGCCGCATCGCCGAGGCCGAGCCACCCACAGCCTCCAACGAGATCTGGGAGGGCTTCGTCCGCACCTTCAAGTTCGATCCTGAGACCGAAAAAGAGCTTATAGATGGCACCGGTGACTACACCAAGTTCGGCAACCTCGATGCCTACGCCCACGCCTTTAGCCACACCACCATCGCCGAGACCGTCCTGCGCGCCGGCGGGGCCATCAATGTGCTGCCTTCCCACGCCTACCTCGAGATGGATATCCGCCCCTTCCCTGGGCAAACCCAGGAAGACTTGGACGATTTCCTCCGCAGCGCACTGGGCGATCTCGCCGATGAGGTAGAAATCGAGCACCTCATTACCGAAGACGCCACCCAATCCTCCACCGATACCGAGCTCTGGCGCACCATTGAGGCCACCGCCAAAGAGTTCTTCCCCGATAAAGACGTCGTGCCCGTCCATGCCACCGGTGGCTCCGACCTCCGCTTCGCCCGCCGCAAGGGCGGCAACGCCTATGGCTTTGCGATGCACGCCGAGGGCCGCGATATGGCCAGCGCCAACTCGCAATTACACAGCCACGATGAGCACCTCTACCTCGAGGACCTAGATCTCACCGTGCGCGCCTACCACAGCTTAGTCAACCGCTTCTTGGGCTTGAACCAGTAGCACTCCCCCGCTATTACGCTGTCACCTGAAAATAAATCCCGGCATGCGCACTGCAGCCGAGATTAAACATATGCCCACACTCCGGGCATGCCTCGACAGTAGAATACAGCCGGTAATCCATCTCGAGGCCGCAGGAACCGCAGAGGGCAGCGGGGGCATCGACAAGCATGGGCCCAAACTCATGATCCGTCAGCTCCGCATGGCACAGCGCGCACGCGAAGTACTCGCCACAGGTCGCGCACTTATTGGCCACCACGTCGAGCGGGGAATGCCAATGCTTGCACCGGCCCTCCGCATCAATCGCGCCGCGAATCTTCATGGTTCTGCCACTCCTTCTTCTTCTTCGCCTCCGATTTCTTTGCATTGCGCACCGCCATCACCCCAAAGGCGATGGCAATAACTATAGGCATCCACACCCTGCTGTAATCCATCAGGAAAACCACCCACTCCGGCGGTGCAAAGTGCACCGCAAACTGCGGCGCGGGCAAGGTAATCTGCGGTGGCTCCGGCAGGTTCGGCAAATTTGGCAGCGGAAGGTAAATCTCTGGGAAATCTACATCTGGCAGCTGCCAATCCGGCAGCAAGCGCGACAGGATGCGGCTAATAATAGGAGCCAAAACAATCATCGCGATGGCCCACCCGGACTTCCCCAGCCCACCGAGCAGTGGATACAGCACGCGCTTGAAGGGGCTTTTTTCCATTGCCTGGCGCCGCTTTTCGCCCAAGGAACCCGCCGGCGGATCAAAGGCCACGGCCTCCTCCCCATCGCGGTAGTAGACATCCTGTATCTCCCCGAAGGGCGTGGCTTGGATATCTACATAGGGCTTAGTCAACGGCGCACTATTCTCACTGAATGAGAGATCGTTTTCCAGATTCTTCTGCAATGAATAACGGCCGCCACGCGGCTTGTCGTGCCGGCTGCGAACCTCGCCGTCGACCACGATCTGCATGCGGGGTGCAGGATTCTTGCGCCAGAGCTGGATGCGGTGGATAAAGGGGGCATCGCCAAGCACCGGCGTAAATTCCTTCGGCTCCTTGGGCCATTCGCCCCGCTCAGCGAACTCGGCATCGTAGCCACGCTCAACCTCGAGCAGGCCGGCCTCAGGGTGGTCCAACCGCCAGATTTCCATCAGCGCTTCCTCACCTTGGCGCCCAATTTGCTAGCACCCCACGCCAAAAGGACCACTACCGGCAGGTAAATCCATGTCCCCTCGTTGAAGTACATCGCCATGGCCGCGAAATAAGCGATGCCCGCAACCCAGAAGATGGTCCATGAATAGCGGAATGTGGTGGCATCGATAAAAGCAATAAGCACGGTAAGCCCACCCATGAGGCCGAGCAGCGTCATGCCGGAGACCGCCTGGTATATCGCCGGCGGGAGCACCAAGAAGACAGCGATCATTGCCAAGGGTGCCCACCACTGCCACCACGCGCGGCCGGGTTCTTCCTGCGTTTCCTGCTCCTGGCTCATACCCTCCTCAAGCTAGCACATAATTTTGCTTTTTGAGCTGGTTATCCTGACGGAAGAATATGCAGTCCTACCTGCGAAAACGCGTTAAAACAGGCGAATGTCCGGCGGGTGTTCTATAGTATTTTTCGTACACACGTTCTCAACACAAATTTAGGTTTTAAGCGCCATGGAAGATCCCTACTTTTCCACGACCAACACCAAAGACCCCACTACACACTTAGCTTTTGAGATGCGAAAGGCTGAATACGAGTTCTGGACTGAACAGATCCCCGATCTCGATTCTGATTTCGAATTAGTCATTCAATCCCTCTACCGCACCACCGGAGTTAATCAGGGGCGAATCGGCCATATTCTGATGGCCCTGTATCGCCTAGAAGAGCTGCCCCAGCTGAAAGAACTGCAGCACCAGCTCTATCACTTAGATTTAGACCGCCTCATTGCCATCAATAAATCCCTTAACCGCCTGGGCAACCCGACCCCGGAGGTAGTCGCGCGCATCGATGAGCAGCTCACCGCCTACCTCACACCCATCCGCGCCAACCAGGCCATGCGGACGCAAGCGCAGATTAAAAGGAAGATTAATGAGCTCATCAACCTCGAAGATGACACCCTCGCGGTCAAGAAGGGGCCAACGCAGCCGCGCTACACCATGGAGAATTGGGGAAACAATACCGCGGCGATGACGCTGAGCGCGGATCCCTCGGTGATGGCGTGCGTCGATAAGTGCATCAAGGAGACTGCGCTCAAGCTGGATTGCTCGCTTGCCGATGCCGCCATTTCCCTCCTCACCGGCAATACCGAAGCGCCCCAGGTCATCCTGAACGCCTACAAGGCAACCGATGTCCCCAACTCCCCCGCATTCATTGAATCCGTCGGATGGCTCGACCCAGCGCGCTCCAACGCGCTGCCCTACTCCAAGATCCGGGAAATGAACCCGGATAAGGAGGTTAAGGGATACGTAACCCCGCCAGATATGGCAGCCTACCTCGAAGGCTTCGACGGCACCTGCCGCTACCCTGGCTGCAACCGTCCTGCCACGGTGTGCCAAAAGGATCACCGCATCAACCACGCGGATGGCGGGCCGACGACTCCCACAAACCTTGCGTGCCTGTGCCAGCACCACCACAACATAAAGACCGATGGCCGGGCCTTCTACGTCATGGATCCGCACACCCGGGACATTATTTGGCTCTTCGAAGACGGCACCTGGACCGTCACCGAGCCCTCCGGCCCGCTGGCGGAAAAGAATAAGAATTGGGTGCAGACTTTTGCACAAACCATGACCGTCCACCGCGCACGGGCCTACGAAGAGGCCCACGAAGCACAAGAAGAAGCAAAAACCACCCCTAGGGAGGAGGATTAAAAACGCCCACTGCCATACATTGGCTGGCATGATGCAAAACTTATTCACGCTCAACGAGCTGGTTATTTCCCAGACCAAGTCCCTCCTCAAGGATCGATTCATGATTTCTGATGTCAACGGGACCCCAGTGGGCACCATTGTGCAATCCACCAGCCTTAAGGAGATGGTGTTTAAACCCTCCCGCAGCTTGGAGGTCGCGCTCACGGATGCCGAAGGCAACCCCCAACAAACAGTCATGACGATCTCGGATCCGGCGAATTTTTTGAGGGATACCTACGAAGTACACCTACCGGGAATTGAACAGCCCATGGCCGTTATCACCAAGCGCTTCTCCATGTTCAAAACGAAGATGGAATTAACAATGGAGGGCTTTGCCGGCGTCGAAGTGCACGGCGATTTCTGGGATTGGAACCTCACCATCACCTCCCAGGATCGCCAGCTTGCCGATGTCTCCAATAAATAGACCGGCATGGGCAACTACTTCATGGGCAAAAACACGTATCTTCTACGGATCGCGCCACACCTCAACGAGCAACAGCACGCCGCTATCATCGGCGCCGTAATGAGCATGGATATGCTGCGCACGAAGAAAAAGAAAAACAGCAACTAGGTGCGCACATGGGCATCAGTGCAAACGGTGTTTCAGGACTGGTCCCACTGTAAGCACGGAGGTTCCAATTCCGGATACGGCAAGTGCCGATGGCGCTTACGACAGGCGCCCCGATGATGTATCCGATAAGCATCGCAGAGCTATTTATCGATCCCATCGTAGAAAGGGCTTTGGGCTTAACCTCATCAGGTGCGGTTCCAACAACGATGATTCGCAGTGCAGCCACCTGAACGGCATTGCATACTCCGCCAAGGAAGAAGCATGGAATACAGAGCCACAAGGAGGGAATTAGACCGGGTAAAGCAATAAAACACCCCATGGCGAAGCCGGCTCCGGTCAGGGCCTTCTCGGCATTGTGTGCGCTGAGATGGGCTGAAAATCGTGCGCCAAAGATGCGGCCCACGATGAAAGCCTGGGCGATGATTGCATATACCGTACCGCTCGCCTGGAGGGTACTGGTTACATAGAAGACAAGCGCAATGTTAAAAATCGAGGTGCAAATGATTGCTCCCCAAATGCTGGTTAGCGCGAAGCGAGAACTTCTATTTTTCAATAAGAGAGAAGGAGCCTCGAGTACCTTTTGGAAAAAGCTCGGTGAAGATTCTTTCAGTCTTAGCTGCACTGAATTGTCCTGGGACGTGGATTTGTAGAGGAAGAAAAAGACAAGTAGCGAAACCGCCACGGCGCAAGCTTCAACAAAGAGTGCAGTCTGCACGTTCCTTTGGTCAAGAAGTAATCCTCCCAGCAATGAGCCAAGGAATCCGCCGCCAAGGCGCGCGGTATCCAAGAGGGAGAAGGCTTTCGCTTGCTGGCTTCCACTGACTTGGGAGTCAACGATAGTGAAAATGGCTGGAATCGACAGTCCGCTTAAGCATGCGGTGACGAGGTTTCCAAAAATGAGGATCAACGGCTCTGGAAAGGCTGTCATTGCTAATAGGCCCAGCAGATCCAATAAGAGAACAAAAATTGCTATTCGATAGCTGCTGAATTGGTCTGGGCTGGATTAAATAGACCATGTGGTTTGATCGTGTCTTCCGTGACAGCCCCTTGTTGGGCAGGAAGACTGATAATCATGAAGAAGTTGCCAAAACACACTCCTGAGCAGATCGTGGCCAAACTTGATAAAGCCCGATCCATGAAGGCCTCGGGTAGTACCTTAGCCGAAGTCTGCCGCGACCTCGGTGTTAGCGAGGCAACCTACCGTCGCTGGGTCAAGCAGTACGGCGAGATGTCC
>NZ_JBEHGF010000033.1:0-24463 GCF_040225725.1 Corynebacterium sp. KPL4015
TACTACGGTGGTCGCCAGCCTCATTCATAAGGGGCCCACCGTCAGTTACAGATACACCACACTAGTGGACGCAACCCCGCAGAACTAGGTGAGCGCTACCATATTGCGCTTAACCGAAAATACTGTGGCTAAACGGATGTGCATGATGGGGATTAAAAGGGGATTTCACCACAGGACCTTTGTCCCAGTGACAACGATTCAAGCCAAGCGTAAGTCGAGTCTTCCTGACCTGGTCAAGCGCATGTTTGATGCCGGTGAGCTTAACCGGGTGTGGATGTCAGATATTACTTATCTGCGCACTGGTGAAGGCTGGTTGTATTTGTGCGCGGTCCGCGATGGCCATTCCCGCAGGGTACTGGGCTGGGCTATGGATAGCGTTCAAGATACTTCCCTGGTCGAACGGGCCCTGCAGATGGCGCATACACCTCCGCGGTGACGTTGCTGATGGGCTTGTCTTTCACGCCGACCGCGGAACGCAATTCACTAGTGAGAAGCTTTGGGAGGTGTGCCGCAACCTGGGTGTTGCACAATCGGTCGGCCGTACTGGTGTCTGCTTTGACAATGCGATGGCCGAGTCGTTCTAGTCGACGCTTAAGACTTAAGTTCTACGACCGGAAGCGCTGGCCAACCCGCGATGATGCGCGTCAGGCTGTGACTTACTGGATTGAAGTCGTCTACAACCGGTGCCGTCGCCACTCGTCCATAGAGAGGTAAGCCCCGTCGATTTTGAAGCTCAGCTCGCTGATCAAAATGGTAATAAGAAGGCCGCTGCTTAACCCCTAAGCAGCTCCACTACGTGTCCACGATTTGCGGGCAACCTCAGCTCTGGTTAGCGGGGATATTTTAAGATTTAATGCTTGCGGGCGAATAGCCGCCACCCAAAGAAGAACAGGGCGGACATCACGGTCGCAACAATGAGAAAGCTCCAATGGGGCAGGCGGCCATTTACCACGATCCACAGGGCCATGCCACCGATGATGGCAGACAGCCACACTACAAGGCCCTCTTTCCACTTGCCCTGGACCTTTGTGGCCAGGATGATGGCCCAGCCGATGAGCGCGCCTACCGCCCAGGGCCAGAAGGCATCGACCCAGCTGGAAAAGCTCAATCCGCCGTGGGCGAGGCGGGCGGCGATGGCGAAAATCATCAAGGCGATGATGTCAATGAGCGGAGCGATACGCATTGAAGTCATACGGTTTCCTTTTCTTTTTCTTTACGGGATAGCGTGGCGTAGGTAATGCCCTTGCGGGCATAGTGCCAGAAGTAAATGACCCAGCCAATAGCGGTGATGAAGGCAAAAGAGATAAGGCGGTAGATAATAGCCGTACTGGTGGCATCGACCGCGGTCATGCCCGTGGCCACGAGCGTGGCGATGATCGCCGCCTCCACCGTGCCCAGACCCGCTGGGGTGACCTGGGCGGAGCCGGCCAGCTTGGCGGTGAGGTAAGCCAGCGCGACGCCCGCGATGGTGGTGGTGTTATCGGCCGAATCGGTCGTGGGCATTTGGCCGGTCACGGCCCAAACGCAGCCCCAGAGCGCGAGCATGTCAATGAGCCGGTTGGCCAAGGAATAGAACGATGCCCATGCGAATTGCCGGCGGGTGAGGTGTACTTCCTTGAGGCTTTCCACGTGCTCGAGCAGGGCTTCGCGCTTCGAGCCTTTTACCAGCCGCTGCTTTTTTACCCAGCGCTCCAGCGTTTCGGGGTGATTGCTCAGCCAGAAAAGCCCGCCGGAGAGCGCCAGCATCGCTGCCAACGTGCCGATGAGGGACCACAGGGCCATATTGGCGTTGAGGAAGAGCACGCCACCAAGACCAATGAGCACCAGCCACAAGGTGGAAATAGCGGAGGAGAGCACGAAGAACCAACCGCACAGGACCACCGAGGCGCCCCAGGTGCGCTGCACGTGGAAGGTCAAAATGGCAGAAAAGGCTGGGCCCGCGGGCATGGTGGTGGACCAGGAATTGGATGCAAAGGTAAGAGCGGCGGTTTCCGTGCCCTCCACTTCCACGCCACCGGCTCGGATGAGCAGGCGCATGACCTCGCCCATCGCCACGACGGAGAGGATGGAAGCAACGACCACGAGCGTTACCGGCCCTGGTTCGGCGTGGGAGAGACGTGAGAAACCTTCGCTCAAAAAGTCCAGCTCATCGCGGAAGACGTAGATGAGGATGGCTAGGACTATGAGCGAGGCGATAACTTGCAGCCAATTTTTCAATTATTTATCTCCTTCAAGGCGCCGCTTTAACTCACTGAAGGGAATGGTCTTCCCACGGCGGGTGGTACTACCAGAAAGCCTAGTGGTCAAGTGGTGCAGCCAGCTAGGCGCCCACCAGTTATCCTCGCGCAGCAGGTGCATGACGGCGGGGACGAGGAGCATGCGGACAATGGTGGCATCGATAAGCAGCGCAAAAATCATGCCGTACGCTATGTATTTCATCATCACGATATCGGAGAAGCCGAACGCTCCCGCCACCACGATCATAATCAGGGCAGCCGCCGTGATGATGCCGCCAGTATGCGCGGTGCCTGCGGCGATGGCCTCGTCCGTGTTATCGCCGCGCCGCCGCGTCTCCACCATGCGGGAGACCAAAAAGACCTCGTAGTCGGTAGACAGGCCATAAATGATGGCGATGATCAGCACCAGAATGGGGCTCATGAGTGGGCCGGGCGAGAAGTTCAGCGCGCCGGAGCCCACGCCGATGACGAACATGAGCGTGAGGATGCCCAGGGTGGCGCCCAGGGTCAATAGCGTCATGACAATGGCCTTAATCGGCAGCACGAAGGAGCCAAAGACTAATGCCATGAGGATGAAAGTGGCGAGCACGACGTACAGCGCCATCCACGGCAGCTTGTGGAAGAGCGCATCGAGCGATTCGACCTCCATGGCTGGCGTGCCGCCGACATAAAGGTTGACGCCCTCGGGCGCGGTAACGTCCTCGAGCTCGTGGACGATTCGCGCGTAGTCCTCGCGGTCCTTAATGCCGGCCGAAAGGACAGTAGTCCCGTCCTGGGTGGCGGTCGATGGACCCATGGGTTCGGTAAGGCCGTCGAGGCCGCGGACTTGCATGACGACATCGACAAGCTGCTCGTTGGTGGCGCCTTCCACCACGAGCTTGACCGGCTCGGTGCGGAAGGCGGGGAACTCGTCGTTGAAGCTATCCTGCGCCACGCGGGTGTCGTGGTTGGGCGGCAGGTAGGTTTCGTTGATGCCGCCGAAGGTGATGCTCATGATAGGCAGCGCCAGTGCAATGAGCAGGCCGCAGATGGCCAGGGTCAGGCCCTTGGCCCGGCGCATGGCCCAGCGCGGCAGCTTGTACCACCAGGTGTCTTGAATGGTGCGGGCCGTGCGGGAGGTGCGGCGCACCGACCACAGATCGATCTTGGGCCCGAGCATGCCAAACAGGGCGGGCAGGACGGTGACGGACAGCAGGGCCGCCAGGCCGACGGCGGAAATCGAGCCATAGGCAACGGACTTCAAGAAGGCCTGGGGGAAGAGGAAGAGTCCGGAGAGCGCGACGGCGACCATCGCCGCGGAAAAGACCACTGTTTGCCCGGCGGTGGCGGTGGTGGTGGCCACCGCATCCTTGGTGGAGCTTCCCTTGTCCAGTTCCTCGCGGAAGCGGGAGACCATAAATAGGCCGTAATCGATGGCCAGGCCCAGCCCAAGCAGCGTGACTACTGCTTGGGCAAAGACGTTGACCTGCAGGAAACCGGCCAGGATGGCCAAAATTCCCAGTGAGCCCAGGATGGATAGGCCACCGACGATAAGCGGCATGAACGCCGCCACCACGGAACCAAAGACCACGAGGAGCAGCAGGCCAACGAGCGGGAGCGCTGCCTTTTCCGCACGCGCAATATCTTCTGCCATGCCTTCATCGAGGGCGTCCGCCACGGCCGTGGCGCCGGCAACCTCGACCGGCGCGGAGGTATCCGCCAGCGCGCCCTCGATGGCGCGGAAGTCCTTCAGCGTTTGTTCGTCATCGCCCTTGAGCCCAATGGCGGCAAAGGCCAGCGAATGATCATCATTGACCAGGTTGGGGTTCTTGCTATCGAAATAGCTGGTGACAGAGTCAATCTGATCCGGATAATCCTTTTTAAGCTGCGCCAAGTGCTCCTTGGCGGCATCGAAGTTCTCATCGGGCGAGCTAAAGAGCAAAACCACGTCGCCGGAATTATCGCGGCCGAACGTTTCCTGTTCGATCTGCGCCGCGCTTGTCGATGCCGCATTCGGGTCCTCCCAGCCCTCCTGGCTCATGCGTTCCTCGAGCTGGGTTCCAAAACCTACGAAGAGGGCAAGGATGGCACCGAGGATGACGATGGGAATGACCTTGCGGTGCGCATAGGAAAATCGTCCCCATTTTTCAAACATGTGGGGTAAGCCTCCTAGCTATTATTTAGTAGCGCAGCCAGCGGGCGGAATGGCTGGAGCCATGCACCACCTTCAGGCAGGTTATCCAGGTTGACGCGGGGCAGCGGCTCGCGGAAGACGCCGTCAATATCTTCTAGGTCAACGAATTCGATCTCGGCGTGACCCACGGCCCAGGAGGCGTGTTCGTGGAAACCCAGGACGGTAACGGGCAGGCCTTCATCAATGAGCTCTTCCAGCAAGGGTTGAAAGTTCTGGCCATCGGCAGAGGCGACCACGACGCCGGCGAGATCAGCGCGCAGTTTTTCAATGTGCTCGATCATGTCTGGATCCACGTCATCATCTTCGTGGATCTTCGGCTTGGCAAAGACGCCAAAGCCCACATTGCGGATGGCCTCTACCCAGGGGCGAATCACATCGGCGCCGCCGGGGGAGACATTGGTAAATACTGCGGCCTGCGGATCGGCATCGACATCTACCGCGCGGTAGACCAGCCACCGGCCGATGGCATCAAAACGCGGGCGGTGCGCCGCAGTGGGGCGCCCGCCGAGCAGGGAGCCGAGCCCCATATCCATATTGGGTGCGTCCCACACCAGTAGATAGGTGCTCATTTACTTCTTCTCCCACAGGTATTCAGTAATGACGTGTTCTTTATCCAGGCCCTTGCCCTCAAACTTGGTGATGATTTGGCGATCTACCAATTGCGGGCAGTCTGGCCACGGCCAGCCCTTGTACTCCAAACTGGGCTCGACGTGCACGAGCTCATCTATCCATTCGGCATAACCGGCGTGATCGGTAGCAACGTGCAGGACGCCACCCTTCTTCAACCGGGAGGCAAAGAGGTTGAGCGTGCCGGATTGGATGATGCGGCGCTTGTGGTGGCGCGCCTTGGGCCAGGGGTCTGGGAAGAAGACGCGGATGCCGTCCAGGGATTCTGGGGCAATCATGCGCACCATGACCTCCACGCCATCGCCGCGGATCATGCGAATATTATCGATGCCCTCGCGCTCGATCTGGCCCATGAGCTTGGCCAAGCCAGGCTTATAGAGTTCTACCGCGATGATATTGGTGTCCTGCTCCAGCGGTGCCATGGCCGCGGTGGAGGTGCCGGTGCCGGAGCCGATTTCCACGATGGTCTTGGCGCCGGTGCGGCCGAACCACTCAGCGACATCGATAAGCTCATCGCTTAAGACGCGGCCCAGTTCGGGCCAGCGCTGTTCAAAAAGCTGGTGCTGGTTATCCGTGAGCGTGCCGCGGCGAAAGGTGACATTGCCCAGGCGCGGGTAGTCCAGGTCATTGTCAAAGACCGCATTGAAGTCCGTTTGCGGCGGGCGACCCGGTGGCATTTCTCCGGCAGGGGTGTTTTGAGAATTATCCGTGCTATTCATTGCGCCCTATTTTTCCCTGTCCAGGCATGGCAAGCAATATGCCGCGCCGGGTATTTTCCCCGCCGTATGGGGGAAGGGGATGACCGGAGGCTTTGACGGGGGTGGTGCTTTGTGGCGCGGAGCGGAAGAATGGGGCACTTTGGCACCCCCGGAATGGTGTGGAGGGTGTCACGCCTAAAATCACAATTGTTCGCGGTGCGCTTGGTAAACGTCCGCTCACGGCGGTGGATATAACCGGAGTGGGAAAAATGACACTTAATGTGACCAATATTTTGGCTCTGCCGGTTAATCTGGAGGCGGAAGGCAAAGTTGGGCCGTGATGTGCCCCGATTTTCACATCCTATCCAGAGGAGAATTTTTAATGACCGCCACCATTCAGGGCCTCGTTGGAGAGCTGCCTACAGACAATCAAAAACTGATCGACTGGATTAATGAAAGCGTTGAGCTTTTCCAGCCGGACGAGGTGGCTTTTGTGGATGGCTCGCAGGAAGAGGCTGACCGCCTCGCCGCAGAGCTGGTCGATAAAGGCACCCTCATCAAGCTAAATGAGGAAAAGCGCCCGAATTCCTACTTGGCGCGGTCCAACCCTGCGGACGTTGCCCGCGTGGAATCCCGCACCTTCATCTGCACCTCGAAGGAAAAAGATGCGGGCCCAACCAATAACTGGGCACCGCCAAAGGCCATGAAGGAAGAAATGACGGAGGCCTTCCGTGGATCCATGAAGGGCCGGACCATGTACGTCGTTCCTTTCTGCATGGGCCCGATCAGCGATCCAGAGCCCAAGCTCGGCGTGCAGCTGACCGATTCCGCTTATGTGGTCTTGTCCATGCGCATCATGACTCGCATGGGCGCAGAAGCACTGGACAAGATTGGTACGGACGGCGATTTCGTCCACGCCCTCCACTCCGTCGGCGCTCCGCTGCAGCCAGGCGAAGAGGACGTTGCTTGGCCGTGCAACGACAATAAGTACATCACCCAGTTCCCAGAGACCAAGGAGATTTGGTCCTACGGTTCCGGCTACGGCGGCAACGCCATCCTGGCCAAGAAGTGCTACGCGCTTCGCATCGCGTCCGTCATGGCCAAGGAAGAAGGCTGGATGGCTGAGCACATGCTCATCCTGAAGCTGACGAACCCTGAAGGAAAGAACTACCACGTCGCCGCCGCATTCCCATCTCAGTGCGGTAAGACCAACCTGGCCATGATCACCCCCACCATTCCGGGCTGGAAGGCTGAGGTCGTGGGTGATGACATCGCCTGGCTGCACCTGCGCGAGGACGGCCTCTACGCCGTAAACCCGGAAAACGGGTTCTTCGGCGTTGCCCCTGGCACCAACTACGACTCCAACCCTATCGCCATGGATACCATGAAGCCGGGCAATACCTTGTTCACCAACGTTGCGCTTACTGATGACGGCGATGTCTGGTGGGAGGATATGACCGACGAGGCACCAGAGCACCTCATCTCCTGGACCGGTGAGGACTGGACGCCGGCATCGTCCACCAAGGCAGCTCACCCGAACTCCCGCTACTGCGTGCCGATTTCCCAGTGCCCCACCGCCGCGCCGGAATACGATGACTGGAAGGGCGTCAAGATTGATGCCATCCTTTTCGGCGGCCGCCGCAAGACCACGGTTCCGCTGGTTACCCAGTCCTTCGACTGGAACCACGGCACCATGATCGGTGCACTGTTATCTTCCGGCCAGACCGCAGCCGCAGAGGGCGAAGTTGGCGCGCTGCGCCACGACCCGATGGCCATGCTGCCGTTCATGGGCTACAACGCCGGTGACTACCTGCAGCACTGGGTTGACATGGGCAAAAAGGGCGGCGACCGCATGCCGGAAGTCTTCCTGGTGAACTGGTTCCGCCGCGGCGACGACGGCCGCTTCCTGTGGCCAGGCTTCGGCGAGAACTCCCGCGTTCTCAAGTGGATCATCGACCGCATCGAAGGCAACGTAGGGGCCGAGGACACGGTGGTCGGACGGACCGCCCGCGCCGAGGACATCGACTTGGAAGGCCTTGACTTCGATGTCGACGACGTTCGCGCCGCCCTTGACGTTGACCCGAAGGAATGGGAAGGCGATATGCAAGACAACGCCGAGTACCTGAACTTCCTGGGCTCTCGCGTGCCCGAGGAAGTGTGGAACCAGTTCCGCGCCCTGAAGAAGCGCGTGGAGGACGCCGCTTCCAAACGCGTTCATCCGCGGTAATTCCCGCATAAAGCTAACCCCAGCAGCGTAAAGCTCTGGGGTTAGATCTTTGTTGGGGTTAAACCGATACACCCAGTTACAACGGAAAAGACTCCGCCACCAAAGGAACTACAATCCTTAACTTGGTGAGCGGAGTCCTCAACTTTGTGACCGCTACCGTGAAGTTCGTTACCGCGATCCTTCACGTGGGTCTTTAGACCCGAGGGTCTCAACGAGCGAGCACTCGTTGGGGCCCTTATTATTCTACTACGACTTTTAAACCCCAAGAGGAATCTATTTTCTAGGGCCGGGCCGATGAAACCACTGAAATACCGGTACTGAGGTCGATCTTGGATGGAAAATGCTAGTTTTTATCTTGAAAGCCTCGGAACGGCCCCTAGGATAAATTGGGAATCAAGGCAAATGTCTAGGGATAAAATCCGGGGTAGTTCAGTCACGGGCAAACAGATACTGTCCCAGGATTGTGAGGAAATATGCGCGAATCATCAATACTAATCGCAGCTTTGTTTGCGTTGACTATTGGAGTTGGGGTTTTCATTTTCTCAATATCCACCTCTAATCCGTCTACGGGACTTTTGATCAGCTCCGGTGCATGCGCGTTAATGGGCGCCTTCAGCACTTATCTTGCAACCAAAAGGTACCAGGAGTCTAAGAACAAAAAGCTTCAGGAGAATGAGAATCAAAAGCTATAGCTTTTGCTATAGCCCGAGATATCGAATTACGAGATACCCTACGCCCTCTCAATCTGCAGCCATTACTCGTCGTCTCGCTGCAGATCCTGAAGTACTCCCGGCGGAGTGAAGTGTTCTGGGGCCAAATTAGTTAGCATTTCAGCGAAACTACCCCGAATAGTTTAGAGTTTCACCAACTTCGATGGTCGGTTTGGCACAGGTATGCAAATCATGTATGCTAAGGATCAGAGAAGGCAAGGACAGGTTCCCTTGTCATGGGTTGAAAAGGTCAACAGGACGAAAAGCGCCTGTTGGCCTTTTCTTATATTGGTCGTTTCTTGTGTACCGCACTAACAGTACTGGTACTGGTCAACCAACTGGCTAATGCAGAATCAATACTTTCTGTTAGGGTAAAGGCATCCTTGGTAACGTCCAGAATATCTACGTTTAACAAACTGTCCATGTGTGAGACACGATTCCGAAGATCGTGCAGATGGGCAACTCTCCAGTACGTCTTTTTACCACTTGAATCATCTGCGAAAGGAAAAGCGTCCTTTACTGCCCCTTCCCATAAGGTGAAGCGGTTTTTATTTTCGGTCTTTTCCGGATCTGCGTCAGGTGCATGATTAGGGAGGATATCTTTCCACATCCCGAACATCGTGTGAGCAAGCACATCATCATGTGTAATCGCCTGCCCATGCCGAAAATGGCTAGCAGGGCGACGATCTGCTGACTTCTGAGCCCGCCTTTTAGCTTCTAACCTCTTGCCTTGCGTTAGGCTACGTAAAGGCCTTGCTGGGGCCTCGAGGAGCCAACTGGTACTGCGTTGTCCAAGTTGTTCGCTGTTCCACTTTTGCAATTGTGTATCAATGGAATTACGAAGAAAAACCTCGGTAATACCCAGTGTTTCTTGAACGGAGGCGGTCATCTCAACGCCCCAACGATAAAGAGCAAGTGCATGCTTCTCATTTCCATTTGCAGCCTCTAGATACGGCTCAATGCGGGGTTTGCCCAAATTTTCAATGATCTTCTTGCGGTTAGAGCTCTTCACTCTCTCCATGGTGCCAGAAGTTGTGTCCATAAAATACTGTAGAAACCTTTCCGTACTTTTGGGTACATTGAAGCATTCTGGACGTAGTTTCCACCTCGGCTACTGAACTAGCGTTTTTCTCCTGCTGCGCAGGGATTGCTTAGCCCGATAGTCCCGCCAGAGCCGTGATTGCCACGACCGTGTTATTTGCAATGTGAATGCACAGGGGAGCGGTAAGGGTCTTGAACCAGAAGCGCGCGAGCACCAAAAAGGTGCCGAAGAATGCGATGTAGAGCATTACTGCGGGGATGCCGTGTGCGAGGGCGAAGACAGCGATGGTGATAAGCGCTGCCGCCCAGGTGGGCATGGTATTTTGCAACCAATCCAATAGAACGCGGCGAAAGGCAACTTCTTCAACCAGGGGAATGACAAGCGCGGTGCTGAGTATCACCATGATGGTGGCAGCAGGGCTTATCTTTAGGCCGGCGGAAAGGTTATTGCCGGCTGGTTCGCTGCCCAGTAATGCATTGACGGCGCCCGTGGCCGCAGCAGAGCCCAGAATGGCGACGGGAATCCACCACAGCAGGTGCCATAAGGAATGCTCGGCTTTCACAAACCCGGCATCGCGCCACGACCAGCCCAAGCGGCGGGAAAATCCGTACCAGACCGTTCCCAAGCCGAAGATGGCGCCGCCGACGGCGATGCCAAAGGCCACCCAGGAACCGCTCTTTGTAATGAGGCCACAGGCGATGCCAATGAGTGCCGCACCGGCAAATGTGGCGACGACGCTTGCCACGGCCCACCCCAGGTGAGCTGCGCGAACGGTGGGGGAGAGCTGTGAGCTTTGTAGTTGGTCCGGCATGCTGGGCAGTATAGCAGGACAACCTCGGCGCGAGCTGTGGCACGGTTTAGTCGGGCTGCAGTACCAGCGTCAGGTTGGACACGGCGAATTCGCGCAGGCCAGGAACCTTGGTTAGCCACCATGCCCAGCTGGGGTGGTAGCGCGGAAAGGCGAGCTTTAGCGCGCCAGTGGACTCGGCCCAGGTGAGGCCGGCGGAGCAGGGGACATTAAATAGCGAGGTGCCAAAGACATTCTTGGGCGGGTGCCCGTGGCGGCGGGTATAGCGGTCGCGGGCGAAGGCGCCACCGACGTAGTGCTCCCACAGCCCGGTTTCGTGGCCGCCAAAGGGGCCGAGCCAGACGGTATAGCTCATGATGCACAGGCCGCCGGGGCGGGTAACGCGCAGCATTTCTTTACCCATATCCCACGGGCGGGGGATGTGTTCGGCGACATTAGAGGAATAGACCACATCGAAGGAATCATCTGCGAAGGGCAGACGCGTGCCATCGCCACGCACGGAATTGCTGAGGTGGATATTAGCGGCAGACATTTCCCCGGCATCGGGCTCAAGGCCAACGTAGGACGCGCCGCGGTCCGCGAAGGCTGCGGCAAAATAGCCGGGGCCGCCGCCTACGTCGAGCACGAGGGCATCGGCAAGCGGCACGCCCAAGTCGCGGGCCAAGTTCTCCACCAACCTGGCCGTATCTTCTGCCAGGCCGCCGTAGAAAATATCGGGGCGGGTTTGCTCGAAGCGGAAAGAGCGCAGCAGCGCCCAAGAGCGGGAGAGCGTGGCCATGTCGCGGGTGTGTTTCATAAACCACTAGGCTAATACCCCACGATGAAAATTCTTTTACTATGCTGGCGCGATTCCACCCACCCGCAGGGCGGTGGCTCCGAGCGTTACCTCGAACGCGTAGGGGAGTACCTAGCGGCGCAGGGCCACGAGGTGGTCTTTCGCACCTCTAAGCACATGAATGCGGCGCGCCGGGAGGTCCGCGATGGCGTGCGCTATAGCCGCGGCGGTGCCAAGTTTGGCGTGTACCCGCGCGCGTGGATGGCCATTGCTGCCGGGAGAATGGGCCTGGGGGATCTGCGCGGCATTGACGTGGTCATCGATACCCAAAACGGCATTCCCTTCTTCGCGCGGCTGATTTCCGGCGCGCCGACGGTGCTACTTACCCACCATTGCCACCGCGAGCAATGGCCCGTGGCCGGTCCGGTGCTCGGGCGGTTGGGCTGGTTCTTGGAATCGCGCGTGGCACCGCGGGTATATCGGGATTCGACCTACGTCACGGTCTCGCAGGCCTCGCGCGAGGATCTGGAGGCGCTCGGCATTGAGGGTGCGCGGATCATCGCCAACGGTTTGGACCCCATTCCGGCGCACGTGCCTTCCCTCGAGCGCGAGGCGGATAAGCACCTGGTGACCCTCTCGCGGCTAGTCCCGCACAAGCAGATCGAGCACGCTATGGATACGGTGGCGCGCACGCCGGGGGCGGTATTGGACGTGATTGGCTCGGGCTGGTGGGAATCGAACCTGCGCGATTATGCCGAAACGCTCGGTGTGACAGAACGCGTGCGCTTTCGCGGCCAGGTTACGGAAGACTATAAGCACGCCTTGCTCGCGCGTGCCGATGCCCACCTCATGCCCTCCCACAAAGAAGGCTGGGGCCTTGCCGTCATGGAGGCCGCCCAACATGGAGTGCCCACAGTAGGTTATGCATTTGGCCTGCGCGATAGTGTAATCGATGGTGAGACCGGAATCCTTGTAGAAAAAGAAGGTGACTTCGTGGCAGCCACCCAAGAGTTACTGGATAACGCGGCGTTGCGACGGCGCCTAGGGTCTAATGCCCGGGAGTTTGCCGCGCGCTTTTCATGGGAGAAGACCGGCGCTGCCTTTGCACAATTGCTCCAAGGCTTAGTAGCGGGGTAGCCATCCACAGGGCGGTAAGCGCCCACGGTAGCGCGGGGCGCGGGGCGTTGGTCTCTGCGGCGATGGCACCATCAACCACCACGACGCCCACTCCAAGTTCCGTAAGGCCCGCCATATCGCGGTCCTGCCAGGCACGCAGCGCCGCGCGGTACTGCGGCGAGGCCTGATCGATGACTTCACCGTCCACGCTAAGCTCGCCAGATTCCACCATGGGCACGGCCTTGGAATAGGGATCGACCGCGACTCCCAGGGTAGCTTCCCCAAGCGCGCCGCCATCCCCCGAAGGAACCTCCACCAAATTGGGCCGTTCGGGGAAAAATGCCAGGCGTCCGTCGATATCGCGCACCAACTGCTCATCCACCCCGGTATCGCGGGGAGAAAGCACGGCAAGGCGGGACGGGGCGGGGAGGACCTGGATGGTGGCAGCCACTAGCGCCAGCACGGCCGGAATCTGCGGCAGCGCGCCGATGGAGGCGACGTATAGCGGCAGCGCGAGCATCGTGAGTTTGTGGCTATCGCGGAAAAGACCCGCCCCCGGAACGTTATCGATGGCCCATTCCAGCATGCCGGGCAAGAGCCAACACGCCAGCGCCCCGCCGAGTCCCAGCGCAGCCAGGACGGTCAAGCGCGCCGGGACGCGGTGCGCGCCCGCCAGCGCGAGAACTGCCACGAAGAGGCCGAACACTGCCAAGCCCAGGGCGGCCTCACCATTCCAGATTCCGCCGAGTCGCAACAGCGCGCCCACCGTGCCCACGTGTTCTTCGGCCCGCGGGGAAAAGGCCGCGACGGCGGCTGCGGCATCGCCAGGCACGCCGGGTTGGAAAAGGCCTGGAACCAGCCACGGCAGCCACAAGAGGCAGCCCGCCAAGGCCACTCGCTTCCGGCAGGTAAAAAGGGCCGTGACCACCGCGAACAGTCCACCGGTAGGGGTAAGCGATGCGCCCCACATGGCCAGCCAGGCCAGCCAGCTGTGGCGGCGCCCCGCCCAGGCGATAACCGGGAGCAGCCAAGCGGCGATGGCCAGGGACCATTGGCCTTGGAGGAGGCGTTCGATGACAAAGGGATTGGCCACCGCGATGGTCATCGCGGCCAGCGCGGCTACCGTGGTGCGGGACCACAGCGCGGCGGTGAGCGCGGCGGCCCCGGCGGCGGCAAAGATGAGTACCCGGGCGGCCCACGCGCCGCCGAGTAAGGCCAAAAACCCATCTTGGGGTGCGTTGCGGGCTGGCAGGCTTCCCGCTCCCAGCGTGGATGGCGTAAGCCCAGGATCGTTTAAGAGCACCATATCGCGCCAGAGGAATTCGCCGGGCAGCGCGAAGGGCCAGCACACCGCGGACACGAGGATAATTCCCCACAGCCCGAGGAGGATGCGCCTAGGCGTGTGCGGCATCATGGGCGTCACGGTGGCGGCGCATGTACTGGTAGGCGGCGAAAATGAGCAGGGAAACACCGATGGCCTTGCCCAGCCAGCCAACGGCCATAAGCCCCCGGATGGCGTAGATTACCGGGCGGACCTCAGCGAGGCGCTCCGCGCGGGTATCCTCTGACCACCGGAAATCTGCTGCCAGCACGGAGCTATCTGCGGTGTCATCCTCTGCGATGAGGGTTCCCGCCTGCTGGATATCGGTGGCGAAAAAGACCTTGACGTTTTCCCGGACATCCACGATGGTGCCGGTGGTGGGCTCGACCGAAATATCGCGGCCTACGGTATAAAAGGGCTCGACAATAACGGTGGCATCCGCATCTAGATCTAAGAGCTCGCGCGAATGGCGGTCATAAAAACGGCTGGCCGGGCCTGTCAACTGGAAATCGCCGGATTTCAGCTCGTCCGTTTTAGTGGTGCTGCCCAAATCTGCGCTGATATTGCTAAAGGTGTTCTTCAGCGGCAGTGGCTGTAAGTCCTGGTGATAGGAATAGATGGGGATGCCATCCATTTTTGAGTCGCCGGTAAAGTCCATCGGCGTGGATTCCTGGGCCAGGAAATCAAAAAATGCGTAGGAGCGCTGCTCGGTACCGGAGGGGAAGAAATAGGTCAGGCCGTCTCGTTCGAAGTCCTCCCGGGTCAGATCGGCGTTGAACTCGGGCAGGGCGAGGGCCCATTTATTGACCGGATCCGCTACCGGGAACGTGGATTCGCGGTTGAGCACCGAGTGCTGATCAACGGAGGCGATTTCCTCTTGGGAGTCCCCGTCTTCTCCGGCAAGGAGGCTGGTTACGGAATCGGTGGTGGCGATGGTGTCATCATCGTCTACCTCGCCGGTGGCAATGGTGCGCTCCAAGGTCAGCGGCCCGTGGTGCTGGTAGCACCACATCGGGGCGGATTTGTCGGCGCAGCGCGGGTCATCGCTGGATGTGGTATCTGAGGGAGCTTCACCGGCCATGAGGGCGCGCACGTCCATCCACACCGCGTCGGTGGGCCCGCTCGAGGTGGAAAAATCTTTATCCAAGCCCAGCGGGCGGGTCCGATTATTGTAGAGGGTCGGGGCGAGGGTACCGATAAGGAGGAAAATGATTGCGGCAATGACAACCCACGCCCGTGGCGAGCGTGGCCAAAGGTAGCGGCTCATTGCAGTACTATATCCAATCAGTTTCAGGTTTCCGGGGTAAAGGAGCAAGCGTGCGCACGCAGGCATCTGTGAAAAGACTACCCCAGCACCTGCCGGAGCTAGACGGCCTACGCGCGGTTGCCGCATTAGGGATCATTGTCACCCACGTATCCTTCCAAACCGGCACCGGGTGGGGATTTGCCGGGCGCTTCGATTTCTTCGTCGCCGTCTTCTTCGCCCTCAGCGCCTTTTTATTGTGGCGCCGGCGCGGGCTGCATACGGTGCGCGGCTATGCCCACTCCCGCATCGCGCGCTTGGCACCGGCCTATTATGCCTGCGTGGTATCGGTTTTGCTGCTGCTTCCCGATGCCCACTCCATCACCCCCACCCAGATCCTCGCCAACCTGACCTCCACGCAGATATATGTAGTCGATGGCCTTGCCCCGGGCCTTACCCACCTGTGGTCGCTGTGCGTGGAGTTCTTCTTTTACCTGGTACTACCGCTCCTCGTGTGGGCCATTGGCAGCCTGCCGCAGCGCTGGCGCATGGCCGTTATCGCCGGTGCCGCGGTACTGAGCTGGGGCTGGGGATTTATCCCCTTTGTCGCGGACTATTCCGAGGACCAGGTTAACTCGCAAATCTGGCCACCGGCCTATGCCTCCTGGTTCGCGGTGGGCATGCTGGCGGCGGAGGTGGAAGAAAGGGGCATCGGCAAGCGCACGACGCGCATTCTGCAGGTGCGTTGGGCCTGGGTTGTGCTGGCGGGGCTCGTGCTGTGGGTGTCGAGCCGGGACTGGTTTGGGCCGGCCGGGCTGGTGCATCCGGAGCCGGCGGAATTTGCCCGCCGCATCATCGCCGGGGCGGTATTTGCTGCGTGTGTGGCGGTGCCGGTGGCCTTGGTTCCACGTGGAACCTCGTGGCTTACCTCGCCGCTCATGCAGGCGCTGGGCGCGTGGTCCTATTCCATTTTCCTGTGGCACGTGGCAGTTCTCGCTGTAGCCTTCCCGCTGACCGGGGTGGCGCTGTTTAGCGGGAAACCGCTGGATTTTTGGGTGATCCTTGCCGTCACGGTGGTGGGCACCGTTGTGGTTTCTGCGGCGAGTTACACGCTTATCGAGCGCCCGGGCCGCGATCTTCTGATGGGCCGCGGCCGGGGCCGGGTCCGGGGCCGGGGCCGTCGGCGGCGAAAAGGCAGGCCAGCCCCGCGGCACATAAGCACATAAGCAGCACGGAATCGCCTGCATAGGCCCCTGAGGTCCACGGGGCACGGGCGAGGATGGCCCCGGCCGCGGCTACCACGCCGCTGGCCAAATAAGCCCGCGGAATGGTGGTCCAGCGCACGATGAGCCAGGCGGCCATGCCCGCAAGCGCCGCCGGCCACCCCACCAGTGCCAGGCAGGCCAGCGAGTACATCGCAGAGGCCATGCCACCAGGATGCGGGTGCCAGGTGGGCTGCGGGCTACGGCGCGCGGCGAAAAGCAGGCAGAAACCCAGCGTGGCCAGGCCGAGCGCGCCGCCAAAGAGCAGGGCGGCGCGGTAGGCAGGCTGCGCCTTAAAGGTCATGCGGAATTCCCCATGCGTGCCCGCAGGGACGATAAACGCCTGGGTAGCGGCATCGATCTCGTACGGGGTGAGCTCGGTATCGCCTATAAAACCGCGCAGGCCCTTATTAAAGGCGCGCCCGGTAATGAGCAGGCGTTCATCCTCTGCAGAATCGATGGAAAAATCGGTGAGGCGATAATCGCTCGGCGGGGACCAGCCCTTTTCCGTCATGGCTACCCACGCGCCGGTGGTGCGCACGCGGTGGACGCCGGGCTCAAGGGTCAGGGTGCTGCCGGGGGAATACCGGTGGGAATCGATAAGCAACGGCTTGGTGGAATCCACCGTGACTTCCATGCGGCGCGGCACGGTGACATCGCGAATGAGCACGCCGGTATCGTGCACCATCTGCTGGAAGAAGAATTGGTGCACATTCGGTGAGGTATCCGGTACGGTCACCACGCGCTCGATGGGGTGGCCTTCTACCTCCAGTTCCGAGATGCCGGTGCGGTGGGATAATTCCACGCGGATGGCCTGGGAATCACCGCCGGGCACGCGCACCGTCTTGTAGCGAAAGGCTTGCAGATCCACCTCTACTGCCGCGCCGCCCGAGCGCACCGTCACCGTGGTGGAGCTGGTGGCCATGAGTTTTAGGCGCGGTTGGTTAAAGCCACCGCGCAGCTCGATCCAGCCCTCATCATCGCCGGGTGCGGGCCACCAGGCGGTGGAATTTTCCCCATCGACGGCGGCGGTGGCGGACTTTTCCGGCTGGGCGCCGCCAAAGGCGGTGGCATCGGCGGCAGAAGAAGAGACTTCGACATCACCGCCGTGGGTCTCCACCGTGGTCAGTGGGCCGGCGGAGGGATAATCGCGCAGGCGGTTATAAACGTGGCTGGGATCGTCTGTGGACAGTGGCGCCGAGGCGGCTCCGTGGAGAGTGCCGTAATTGCGATCTACCAGCGTGGGAGTATCGGTGACGATATCGGCGTCCCCTTCCACCAGCTCGCGGGCGGCGGGGCCATCGTGGGCATCGAGGAAGGCCAGCGCCTCGCCGCCACCGGCCACGCGGACGGGATCGTCTGAGGTCAAAGCCATGGAATGCTGCTCGAGCAGGATCACATCGACCTCGCCAAAAGTATGCACTTCACCGCCAAATTTGCTGCTCAAGGTGTCATTATCGGCGGCAAAAAGATCGTGGCGCACCATCACCGCGCCGATGCCCAGGCGCTGCAAGGCGCGCACGCCGCTGGCCGGGTCCTCGTCTAGTACTGCCATCACCCCGTCGAGGCCACGGATGGCCTCCGGCGGCACGAGGGGAATGGCATCGCGGACGGCCCAAGGGACATCAAGAAGCGGCTGCGCCGGCTCATCGCGGGTCCAGCCCCACTCTTGGCGGGCGAAGGAGGCCTCGGGATAGATCAAAGTGCGGGTATTTTCAGCGTGCTCGTTGATGTAATCCGTGGCCTCATGCCAATAGTCCGGCACCTCGTCGTAGGCGCCTAGGGGCAGCAGCCGCTGCGACCACGCCGGGGAGAGCGCGCTGATGCAGACGAGCAGCACCAGCGCGCCTACCGTCTGCTTCTTGGTGGGCCGCAGGCCTGTGGGCAGCGGCAGGCGCTGGCAGGCGCGGGCAAAGCCCAACAGCAACGGGATGCGCACCAGCGGATCGAATTTGTGCAGGTTGCGCAGGGGGGCTAGCACCCCATCGAGCGCGTCGAGGTACCACGCCGCCTGGCAGCCCAAAATCGCCACGCCGGTAATCAGCATGATGGACCACACGCGGGGCAGCCGGCACAAGCCATACATGCCAATCGTGGCCACGGCCATGGTGATAAGGACAAAGAAGGCAGAGGTCGCGAGCTCGTTGCCGGCGATGCGCTCGGCATCCGCAAAGGGCGACCAGCTCGTCGTCCCGCGCAGGATCTCCGGCAGGTTCAGCCACCGGGTGGTCACGCGGGAAGATTCGATAAATTCCGTAAACGGTGGGGCGTAGCGGCCCAAGATTATAAGCGGGCCAATCCACCACGCGGATACGCACAGGCAGCCAAGCAGCCAGGCCGCGCCGGGCTTGAAGGCGCGGCGATAGACCACGATGACAAGCGCCGGGGTGCACGCCGCGAGCGTGGCGGTGGCGTTGACTGCGCCCATCAGCGCCACGGGAATCGTGGCGGCGGCAGCATCGCGCCAGGTGAGTTTTTCCCGCAGGAAGGGCAGGATGACCCACGGGGCTAGCATGACCGGCCAGGTTTCAGAAGAGATGGCCGTCAGGGTGGATAGCGAGCGCGGGGAGAGCGCATAGAGCATCGCCGCCACCCAGACCCAGCGGCCGCGCAGGCCAATCCGGGTAGCTAGCTTGTAAAAGCCGATAAAGCCCACGCTTAAGACCAACAGCCACCACAGGCGTTGAGCTATCCAATCCGGCAGGGGCTCGGTTAAAACAAAAAAGGGGCCCTGCGGGAAGAGGTAACCGTAGGCCTGGTTCTGCAGCTGCCCCAGGGTAAAGATATCGGTATAGGCATCAAGCGCGCCGCGCAGGAAGTGCCGCGGGTTGGCGGCGAGATCGTGTTTGGTATCGGCGGCGGTCAGCCCCCACGGCTGTACCGCGAGGATAAGGCCCAAGGCAATAATGCCGAGCGGGTAGGGCCGGGCAAGGCGCGCGCAGCGGTGGCGCAGGGCGCGGGCTAGTGCGCGGTAGCGGTGTAAATAGGAACCGCTGTGGGGGCCGCGGGGGAGCTGATCGGTCCGGTCATGCACGCCGGTGCGCCCATCTAATTGCGGGAACCGTATTCAGGCCCGCCCAGCACCGCATCATCGGCGGAGACAGCATTGCCTTCGGGCACGGTATCGCTGCCGGAGAACTGGGCGATGCCGATGATGGTGATAATGCCCAGGGCGATGCCCACAACAGCGCTACCCACGGCGGGGCCGAGGGTGCGCTTGTTTAAAGAATCGGATTCCAGAGCCATGGCTAAAGATATTAGCAGTTACTTAGAAGTATTCCGGATCGTCGTCATCCGCGTCTTCGTCGTTTTCTTGCGGGACGATAAAGACGGGCAGGCCCGCATTGCGCACGATCTGGTCCGCCGTGGAGTTGGTCCACCAAGCGCGAAAGCCGGTGAGCGCGCGGGTGCCGGTCACGATGACATCCACGTCGAGCTCGTGTGCTGCATCCACGATGGCCGAAGAGATGGTGGTGGCGGATTCCACGAGGTGGGCGCGGCCGGCTAGGCCTAGGTTTTCGGCCAACTGGGTGCCCTGGCGGCAGATCTTCAGCGCCTCTTCGTAGGCGGGATCGTCTTCCACGCTATCGGGGGACACGGTGGATTGGTGCATGCCCGTGCGGCTCACGGCGCGCGCGGTTTGGCGGGCTACCGGCTCCCACGCGGTGAGGATTTCCACCGTGGAGGGGCGCAAAAGCTGGGCGGCGTACTCCAAGGCGCGGTCGGCGCGTTCGGTGCCATCATAGGCAATTAACATTGTTTTGCCGTTACTCATGTCACTAGTCTACCCACCGCTTGGGACAGTTCGCGAGGAATCCTGCACACTGGAAGGCATGACATATTCCCGCATCATTGCCAGTTTGGGCCTCGTGGCGGTGCTGAGCGCCTGCTCTAATTCCGCCTCGGACGAGGACAAGGCGCGCGAGTCTGCGGCCCCCGCGCCCTCATCGCCGGGTAGCGCCGCGTCCGCCACGGAGGCCGCCCCAGCCCCGGCGCCAGCGCCGACGCCGGAAGATATTCGCGCCACCGCCGCCTCGGTGCTCATGCCGCCGGCAACCAGCTACGAGGACGCCAAGGCCAAGCTGGAGGCCGGCGTGGGAGGCATCTTCATCCCGAGCTGGGCGGATCCTGGATTGCTGGAAGAAGAGGGCCGCAATATTAACGCCCTGCGCGCGGAACTAGGCCGCGATTTTGAGGTTGCCATCGACTTTGAGGGCGGGCGCGTGCAGCGTTTTTCTGAAATCCTGGGCGAATACCCCTCCGCACAGCAGATGGCGGCGGAAAACTCGCCGGAGCAGGTGGAACAGCTGGCGGGGGACATCGGCAAGCGGCTCATGGACTACGGCATCAACGTGGACTTTGCGCCGGTGCTCGATGTCGATGGTGATGGCCTCGAAGTCGTGGGCGACCGCGCCTTTTCTACCGACCCTGCCCAGGCCGGCGAATATGGCGCAGCCTTCGCCCGCGGGCTGGATGCCGCCGGGGTCAAGGCCGTATTCAAGCACTTCCCGGGCCACGGCCGCGCCTCGGGCGATACCCACCTGGCGGAGGCCATTACCCCGCCGCTCGAAGAGCTTGAGAACCACGAGTTCATTCCCTTCCGGAATGCCATTCCCGCAGCCCCGAATGCGGCGCTAATGATGGGCCACCTCGCGGTGCCGGGCCTGGGCGATGGCCAGACCCCAGCCTCCATCCTGCCGGAGGCCTACGGCCTTGCCCGCGAGGCCTTGCAGTATGACGGCACCATCTATACCGATGATATTGGCGGCATGGCGGCCATTTCGGATTCGCTTCCGCTTGCCGATGCCGTCATTACCTCCCTCGCCGCCGGTGCCGACATGCCCCTGTGGTCCACAGAGGAAGATATCAATGCGGTGATCGATGCCGTCGTGGGCGCCGTGGATGAGGGCAGGTTGGCCCCTGAGCGCCTCGGCGATGCCGCCCGCCATGTACACGATGGGGACAGCGACTAGGAAAAACGCCCCTATACCCGTTAACCTTTAAGGCGTGAAGAAGGCAGAAGGAAAAAACGGTGCAAAGGGCTGGCTCATCACGCTTGGCGTGATCGTTGGCTTCGTCCTCATTGCGGGCATCGCTTATGCCTGGGATGTCATAGCAAACCAGGACAAGATCCCGCGCAGCGTCTCCGTCGGCGGCGTGGATATCTCCGCCATGGAGCGCACCGCCGCCGTGGCCAAGCTCGAGGACGAGCTCAATGGTGTTGAGACCCAGCCCGTGACCGTGAGCGCGGGCGATCTGCAGTCTGAATTTACCCCTGCCGAATCCGGCCTAGCGCTGGATAACCAGGCCGCCGTCGATGGCATCGAGGAGCCTTCGCTCAATCCGATTACCCGGCTGGTTAGTTTCTTTCGCTCCACCGAAGATATCCCGGTAGAAACCGATGTGGACGATAGCAAGCTGCAGCCCACCCTCGACCGCGTCAAAGACGAGCTTTCTACCGAACCGGTCGACGGCATGCTCGAGCTTAATAATGGCGAGCTCAAGGTCACCGATCCCACGTTGGGCCAGACCGTAGACGGCACCGAATTGCACGATGCCGTGGCAGCGAATTGGCTGGACAAAGATGGCGTGCAGGTGGAGCCGGAAGAAATCGAGCCGGCCATTAATGATGAAGCCATTGAAAAGATGCGCACCGGCGATGCCGCCAAGGCCCTGGATAACCCGTTGACCTTGAAGGCCAAAAATAACGTCACCGCCACGCTGAATAAACCGGAGATCTCCCAGTTCACCAGCATTGAGAAAAAGGACGGCCAGCTGCACCTGGTGGTGGATAGCAACCGCGCGCAGCAATTGCTGCAAGAGCGCAGCGATGGCGCCGACGTGCCTGGCGTGAACGCCAAGGTGAATTTCGCCGGTGGCTCCCGGCAGGTCACCCCCTCCCAGGACGGTGAGATCATTGACTGGAAGCCCACCATGGAGGGCTTTGATAAGCGCGTGACTGGCGATGACCGCGAGTGGGACGCAACCTACAAGCCTGACCCGGCCGATTTCACCACCGAGGACGCCGAAAACGCGACGTTTAACGATACCGTGGGCGAGTTTTCTACCGGCGGCTTTTCCTCCGCCTCTGGACGCAATATCCAGCTCGTTGCCCAAGAGGTCAACGGCGCCGTTGTCAACCCCGGTGAGACCTTCTCCCTCAACGGCTACACCGGCCCCCGCGGCACCGCGCAGGGCTATGTGGAATCCGGCATCATCATCAACGGCCACTCTGGTACCGCCGTGGGCGGTGGCATCTCCCAGTTCGCCACCACCCTGTATAACGCCGCCTACTTCGCCGGCATGCAAGATACTGCGCACACTCCGCACTCGTACTACATTTCCCGCTACCCGGCCGGCCGCGAAGCCACCGTGTACGAGGGTGCCATTGACCTGCAATTTACCAATACCTTCAATACCCCAGTGCAGATCGAGACCAGTTTTGGCGGCGGCAATATCACCGTCCGCTTGAAGGGCACCAAGACGGTAGAGGTGGAATCCATCAATAACGGCCGCTGGGCCAAGACCGAACCACAGCCAATGTCCGTGCCGGGCAGCAATTGCTCACCATCATCTGGCGCCCCGGGCTTTACGACGTCCGATACCCGCATCATCAAGGATCTCAGCGGCAACGAGCTTTCCCGCGAGACCAAGACCACGGTCTACGATCCACAGCCCATCGTGCGGTGCGGATAGCTAGTAAATAGCGCGCTGTTAACAACCTGATCGGGGTGGTCAAAGCCACTACGCCGCCGGTTCCGCCGACGATATCTACAGCTCAGGTTTTGTCAGACCGTGGAGTAGTTCCTGGTGGAGTTTATCGCTTTCATCGTCAACATCGTCATTTACACCGTCATCGGCACCGGTTGGTTGATGATTATCAGAATGATGGATCAATTTTTCGGACGTCTCGATTGAGGCTATGACAAAGGCTCCAGCAGTGGGTGTAATTCGACGCTGTGGGAGCTAATGCGCTATTCAGGCCATACCGTAAACTTGTCCGGCTAGGAGGAAAGGAATTGTGATGGTCTAAAGGTCAGTCGTGGCATGTTTGATGTGATGCATAGTCTTGGCCAAGCTAGGTATATGGTATCCACCAAACTTGAATTAGGCTCCGCTTTTCTCACCCGTGCCGCCACTTCAAAGAGAATTAGGATGCAGTAAAATTTTCGTCAGTAAGTCGGTAACCCACTACCGTACAAGACTCCCGCCACATCGATTGTGATGCACACTTAGGGGTAACTGATGTAAATCCCATTTCGGTACTGAATCAAAAACGATTTGGCGAGCAGTTATGTGGAATAAGATTCTAGCTACAATTGTGGCCCTCTAAATGGTAATTTCCGTGTTTGTTAAATGGTGACACGGAATTATTATTGTATTTGCAGTGCTGACTATTATCTTTCTATTCATTTTCAGTAAAGAGAATTAACTGAAGCGACTTAGACTTGGTTTCGCTTTAATGGGCGCTGTTGGCGGCTCGGAGATATAGTACTTGGCCTCTACGGCGCTGAGGCGAGGCGTAGGCCAAAAGGCTCAGCTGTGACTGGCTTGCTAAGCATGTCGCGACTGATGACAAAGCGGATTTACTACGTTTTAAAGCTCCATCGTTTCTCTTTCTACAAATGTGCCCAACCCCTAGCGTGTCCACTTTCCGGAGGGCGAGCCCTACGTTTCGCGCAAGGTTTGTTGGGGAAACGGAAACGGTATAGAAAAAGTCCGACTCCCCGCGTAGGCACAGGGGTCGGACTTCGTAGGATTACAATTTATCCGATTGCGTCAATGATGTGGTAAAAGTGCTTGCCTGCTTCAGAGGACCCTTCCAGTTTCTGGGAAGAGCCCTCAGAAGAAGTTGCGGCAGCGTCAAACAGGGCGGATCCATTTTCGAGTACTTCGAGGCCGAGATCGCGAGCAGTACTCAGAGAAGCTAGGATGCCGTTTACCAGGATATCTTCCATGGACTAGTCCTTTCGAGGTAGTTACATTAGGTGTTTATCCAGCAGATTTAAACTGGAACACCCATAATTGTAAGGGGCTCCGGACTACTCGCAACTCGAGAATAATAATAGAAGAAAGGATACCCCAATAGGGGGTGTTCCTATGTAGTTTGTCAATCTCGCGGGTGGGGTGGACGGGGGCAGATCTCCAACTCGGGATTTTTAGGTGTGTTGTTTTTGCGCGCGACTGGTAGCCGACTGGGATTTTGCCCAGTCGGCTTGTTTCA
>NZ_JBEHGF010000034.1:0-23567 GCF_040225725.1 Corynebacterium sp. KPL4015
ACTTCGTACTCTCAAAGAAAACTACTCCCCACTAGTCGGTAACTGATTTCTCAGTCCAACTAATGGGGAGCAGTTCACAACAGGAACGTGGGTGTAACCAATGGCGGCTGAGCCGCTGAATTCGTTGTTGACAAGACTCACTCCAATTAAAAAAAATCCTCCCAACCGCGCACGGCCCCAAAAGGGCCGCGTGCGGGGAGAAGGAAAGCAATCACAATTATGCGGGGAGTGAGTATACGCCGCTGGCACTTAAATGTTTAATCAAACACGGTTATAAGCGCGCTCTAAACAGTGATTGCGTTGCCGATTGAAGGCCTAAGCGTTGGCATAAGGGTCGCGGATGCCCAGGTACTGCACGGAGGTGTATTCCTCGATACCTTCCGCGCCACCCTCGCGGCCCATTCCGGATTGCTTGACGCCACCGAAGGGGGCAGCGGCGTTAGAGATAACGCCGGCGTTGAAGCCCATCAGGCCGAACTCTAGGCCATCGGCGATGCGCCACAGGCGGTCGGAATTCTCGGTAAAGACGTAAGACGCCAAACCGTACTCGGTATCGTTGGCGATCTCGAGCGCTTCTTCCTCGGTGCTGAAGGTGATAATCGGGGCGACTGGGCCGAAGATCTCTTCCTGGGCGACGCGTGTTTCACGTGAAACATTGGTAATCACTGTTGGCTCGTAGAAGTAGCCGGCGCCATCCCCGCGCTTACCGCCGGTGGCGATGGTAGCGCCCTTTTCTGCAGCATCGTCCACCAGTGCCGCAATGCTCTCCAAAGCCTTGGACTCGACGAGCGGACCGCAGGTAACACCTTCGTCCATGCCATTGCCCAAATTGAGCTTCTCGAATTCCGCAACGAGCTTCTCGGAGAACTCCTCGGCAACAGACTCGTGGACCAAGAAGCGGTTAGCCGCGGTGCAGGCCTCGCCAATATTGCGCATCTTGGCGCCCATCGCACCCTGGACTGCTTGGTCAATATCTGCGTCCTCAAAGACAATGAATGGGGCATTGCCGCCCAGTTCCATGGAGGTACGCAGCACATTATCGGCCGCGCCCTTCAAAAGGGTCCGACCCACTGGGGTAGAACCAGTGAAGGAAAGCTTGCGCAAGCGGTCATCGGCAAGCAATGGCTCCGAAATTGCAGATGCAGACTTACCGGCAACGACGTTAAGCACGCCCTTTGGAAGCCCAGCATCGATCATGGTCTGCGCAAAGTACTGCGCAGTCAGGGGAGTCAGCTTGGCCGGCTTGAGCACCATCGTGCAGCCTGCTGCCACCGCGGGAGCGACCTTGCGGGTAGCCATGGCCAACGGGAAGTTCCACGGGGTGATCAAGAGGCAGGGACCCACCGGCTTGCGGCGAGTGATCATCCGCAGCGTGCCTTCTGGAACGGTCGCGGCGCGACCGTAATCGCGCACCGTTTCCTCACTGAACCAACGCAGGAACTCGCCGCCATAAGTGACCTCCCCCTTAGCTTCCGCGAAGGGCTTACCCATCTCTAGTGTCATCAGTGCTGCGAATTCATCCGCCCGCTCCTGTACTAGATCGAATGCTCGGCGCAGAATCTCCGCGCGCTCGCGCGGTGTGGTGCGTGCCCATTCATCCTGCACGGCACAGGCAGCGTCGAGGGCAGCAATCGCATCATCCGAGTTTGCGGAAGACAGCGTCGCCAGCGTCTCGCCCGTCGCTGGGTTTTCTACGTCAAAAGTCTCACCGGAGGTGGAATCGCGCCACTCACCACCGATAAGCAATTGGGTGGGAACCTTTGCAATTACCTCTTCGATATTAATACTCACTTATCGTCACCTTTCTTGAAGATATAGACCTGCACCACATTACCCTTAACGGACGCGAAGACCACTTATTAGATACCGATTGAATATTTTTCACTTGTTTCTTCCGCGCTATAGAAATTTAGGCTAGGCTAGTGCCCATGAAGAAAATGACTACTCGTTGGTGGTGGCGCGCGTAACTCGCGGGCCTTTCTTCGCAACCCATTTTTAGGCTCGCATTCTGCGGGCCTTTCGGCGTTTTCAGTGCCTTTGCTCGCGGATACCTCGGGTCCCTCGCACTCCGTTCCTCAGTTACTCCTGAAAGGGCACTGCAATGACATACACCGCCACCCGCGATATTGCCTATTGCCGGGATGCCTCAGCGCTATTTCATAGCTTGGCGCGATCGAGCGATTCCTTATTATTGGAAAGCGCTGATATTGAAACCAAGAAGAGCCTCACGTGCTTGGCCGTGCTTGATGCCGCGGCAAAAGTCACCTGCACCGGCCAGCGGGTTCGCGTCCTGGCGCTCAGCCCAGCGGGGGAGCAGCTCATCACCATGCTGCAATCGCGCTTTACAGACCGGATTGTTTCTCGTGAAACCACGGAAATTGTTTTTGAGTTCTCGCCCTCCAACGAGTCCGATGAACGGCAACGGCTCCTAGATGAATCGGCGGCGGATATCCTCCGCGCGCTGCAGCGCGATGATTCCTATTCCTCGCCCCTATTGCCCTTCGTCGCCGGCGGGTTTGCCTATGACTATTTGGCCACTTTTGAAAACTTACCTGAGGTAGGCGAGGGGCCCAATAAGTTTCCCGATTATGAATTCCTCGTCGCCCAAACCGTCCTCGCGGTGGACCACCTAACGCAGACGGCGCACGTAGAGGGCTGGGATATCGACCGAGCCCGCTTGGAAGACACGCTCGATGCGCTCGCCGGGACACCCGTGGCCGAGGTAAAGAATCCAGCGCCCAACCAGCCCGCGGGAACCTTGACTGCAACCGCGGATATTGACGATGCCGCGTTTTGCGAACAGGTAACGCGGCTCAAGGGCAATATTGATTCCGGCGATATTTACCAAGTTGTCCCCGCCCGCGCATTCACCGTGGACTGCCCCGATGCCTTCGCGGCCTACCGCCAGCTCCGTGAGACCAATCCTTCGCCGTATATGTTCTATCTCCGGGGAGAAGATTACGAGCTTTTCGGCGCATCACCGGAGTCCAATTTGAAGTTTGACCCAGAGACGCGGCAGGTTGAGCTCTATCCCATTGCCGGAACCAGACCCCGCGGGCTCAACCCGGACGGCACCATCAATGATGAATTAGATATTCGCAACGAACTCGAAATGCGCACGGACACCAAGGAGCTAGCCGAGCACACCATGCTGGTAGATCTCGCCCGCAATGATCTCGCCCGCGTAGCAGAACCCGGCACGCGGCGGGTAGCAGACTTGCTCCAAGTAGACCGCTACTCGCGGGTCATGCACTTGGTCTCCCGCGTGACCGCCACCTTGCACAAAGACTTCGATGCCCTCGATGCCTACCGCGCCTGCATGAACATGGGAACGTTGACCGGCGCGCCCAAGCTACGCGCCAGCGAGCTCATCCGCCAAGCCGAACACAAACGCCGTGGCTCCTACGGCGGCGCAGTGGGGTACCTGCGCGGCGATGGCGCCATGGATACCTGCATTGTCATTCGCTCCGCCTTCGTGCACCGCAGTACGGCTGCTGTTCAAGCCGGTGCCGGGGTGGTGCACGATTCCGTCCCGCAATCCGAAGCCGATGAAACCCTGCACAAGGCCTATGCCGTTCTCCACGCCATTGCCCTCGCGCACAACGCCACCCTGGAGGTACAGCGATGAATTCGCCGCATGTGGTTCTGCTCGATAACCACGATTCCTTTGTCTATAACCTCGTCGACACCCTCGCCGGCTACCGCACCACCGTCTACCGCAACAGCGTCTCCGTCGCGGAGGTGCTCGCAGCCGAGCCCGATATTATTGTGCTTTCCCCGGGCCCTGGGCATCCGCGCGATGCTGGCTGCATGATGGAGCTTATCGATGCCACCTTGGGCACCATCCCCATCCTCGGCGTCTGCCTAGGTTTCCAGGCGCTACTGGAATACCACGGGGGCGGGGTAGGGCCCTGCGGGCCGGTGCACGGTAAGTCCATGCCCATGACGCTTACCGATGCCGGCACCGCCCACCCAGTCTTCGCCGGCCTAGCCACCGATGCCGACCCCGCCCAGCCCGGCGTCCCCGGTACCCAGGTCCCGGTGGCGCGGTATCACTCCTTGGGGTGCACGCAGGTGCCGGCCGGCATGCGGGTGCTCGCGGAGACGAAGGCGGGTATCGGCACCATCGCGATGGCGGCCGAAACGGACGATGGCATGGCGCTGGGGATGCAATTCCACCCAGAGTCGATTCTTTCTCCTCGTGGCCCAGACATGCTGAACCGTTGCATTCACCGACTATCCACTCACCCCACTATGGAGCTAAAAGACTAATGACGAACCAGAGCCCGCTGAAAACACTGCAAGCCTTCCTGGATAATCCCGCGCCCACCGTGGAGGAGGCCACCGAGGTCTTCACCCCAGTTGCCGTGGGCGATTACGACGATATTCAAATCTCCGCGCTGCTTACACATATCCGCACCCGCGGCGAGACCCTCGCGGATATTACGGGCGCCGCCAAGGCGTTCCTGAAAGTTGGCCACCCATTTCCCATTACCGGAAAGGGACTCATGGACTCCGCGGGGACGGGCGGCGATGGCGCGAATACCATCAATATCACGACAGCCGCCTCCTTAGTCGCCGCCGCTGGGGGAGTGAGGATGGTCAAGCACGGCAATCGATCCGTCTCCTCCAAGTCCGGTTCTGCCGACGTGCTTGAGGCACTGAATATTCCGCTGGACCTCGACGTGGATCGCGCCGTCCGGCAGTTCGAAGCCTCCAACTTCACCTTCCTCTTTGCTCCGGCCTACAACCCGGCCGTGGCCCACGTGCAACCGGTGCGCAAGGCGCTCGGGGTCTCCACCATTTTCAATACCTTGGGGCCCTTGCTCTCCCCGGGCCGCCCCGAGCTTCAGATCATGGGCATCGCCAACCCAGCACAAGGCCCCATGATCGCGGAAGTTTTCCGGGAGCTGGGGCGTACACGGGCGCTCGTCGTCCACGGTGCGGGTACCGATGAAATCGCTACCCACGGCACCACACAGGTCTGGGAACTAAAGGACGGCGAAATTTCGCACTATGAGCTAACGCCGGAGGCGCTGGGCATCGCCAAGCATGAGCTCAGTGAGCTCGCCGGCGGCGACGGACAAGATAATGCCGAGCACGTGCGCGCCATCTTTAATGGCTCGGGTAAGCCGGCGCACTATGATGCGGTCGCGGCATCGGCTGGAGCGATGTTTTATCTGGGCGGCACCGCGGCAACGATTGCGGAGGGCGTCGCGCACGCCAAGGGGCTCATCGATAGCGGGGACGTGGACCGCTGGCTGCGCACCCACGAGGAAGCCGAATACTAAAGAAACCACACTAGGGATAAGAAATGACAGAAGAGAAACTGCCGACGGTGCTCGAGGGGATTGTGGCTCAGCGCCGCACACACCTTGCCGGCATTCGCGAACGCATCGCGCACGTAGACGTAGACAGGCTTGAGCCGTCCCACCGTTCGCTTTTTGCCGCGCTCAATGGCACCAACCGCTTCATCATGGAGTGCAAGTCTGCGTCGCCATCCCTCGGAATGATTCGCGAGGATTACCACCCCGGCGATATCGCGCGTATCTATTCCCGCTATGCGGATGCCATTTCCGTGCTGTGTGAGCCGGAGCGGTTCGGCGGGGATTACGATCACCTCCAGACCGTGGCCCAGTCCACGCACCTGCCGGTGTTGTGCAAGGATTTCATCGTCGATCCGATTCAGGTTTATGCCGCGCGCTACTACGGCGCGGATGCAATTTCGCTCATGATGTCCATCGTGGATGATGAGACCTTTGCGCAGCTGAAGGCTGTGGCGGATAAGTTAGGTCTTGACGTCCTCACTGAAGCCATCACCAAGGAGGAGGTGGACCGTGCGCTGTCCTTCGGGGTGGAGATCATCGGTATTAATAACCGCAACCTCCATGACTTGAGCATCGATCTCTCCCGCACCGAGCAACTCGCCGGGTACGTGCCTGACAATAAAGTGGTCGTTTCCGAATCCGGCATTCGCGATAACCACACCGTCCGACGTTTAGGCGCCCACGCCAACGCCTTCCTCGTCGGCTCCCAACTGACCTCCCACAAGGACATCGACCGCGCCGCCCGGGATCTGCTCTTCGGTGCGAATAAGGTCTGCGGACTCACCGCCGCCTCCACCGCCCAAGCCGCCCGCGCCTCCGGTGCCCGCTACGGAGGGCTCATCTTCGCCCCAGATTCCCCGCGAAATGTTTCACGTGAAACCGCCGAGGAAATCATCGCCGCCGAACCCGACTTGGATTTCGTAGCAGTGAGCCGCAGCGACGACCCCGCCGAATTGCGAGAGATAGCGGCAACCCGTGGGCTGTCCGGAATTCAGTTGCACGCCCCATTCCAAGGCAGCGTGGATGGAGAGCTAGCTTTCATCGACCGTACCCGCGCGGCCCTCGCGGACACCGACGCAGAATTAGTCTGGCGGGCCATCGATATGACCAACCCCCAGTGGGTAGAAATGGCGCCGCAGCTTGCCGGACGGGTTGACCGCCTCGTGCTCGACTCGGGTAGGGGAGGGACCGGACGCAGCTTTGATTGGTCAGAAATCCCGGACGACATCAAAGCCCACAGCTTGTTGGCCGGTGGCCTCAACCTCGACAACCTGGATGGCGCGCTCCAAGTGGGAACAGCGGGGCTCGACCTGAACTCGGGATTAGAAACACACCCCGGGGACAAAGACGCCGCCCTGATTTCTCAAGCCTTCCGCACCATCCGATTATTCAATGAACCTGACAAGAAAGATTAACCATGCCCGATTCACGTGAAACACTCCTTCCCGCATACTTCGGGGAATTCGGCGGACAATACGTTCCGGAATCCCTCATCCCCGCATTGGATCAATTGGAGCAGGCTTTTGTCGATGCCCAGAATGATCCCAGCTTCCGCGAAGAACTCGCCGGATTGCTGCGCGATTACCTAGGCCGTCCGACTCCCATCACCGAGGTTAAGAAGCTCGACGGCAAGGCGCGGATTTTCTTGAAGCGCGAGGACCTCGTCCACGGCGGAGCCCATAAGACGAACCAGGTGCTTGGCCAAGCCCTTTTGGCTAAGCGCATGGGCAAGAAGCGAATCATCGCCGAGACCGGCGCGGGCCAGCACGGCACGGCAACGGCCTTGGCCTGTGCGCTGCTCGATCTCGAGTGTGTGGTCTACATGGGCGCCAAGGATGTCCAGCGCCAGCAACCCAACGTCTTCCGCATGGAACTCATGGGCGCAAAGGTCATCCCCGTCGATACCGGCTCCGGGACGTTGAAGGATGCCGTCAACGAGGCGCTGCGCGATTGGACCGCTACTTTCCATGAATCGCACTACCTACTCGGCACCGCCGCCGGCCCACACCCATTTCCCACGATCGTGCGTGAATTCCACCGCGTCATCTCCACCGAGGCCAAGGCGCAGCTCCTCGAGAAGACGGGCGGCCTGCCCGATCTCGTCGTCGCCTGTGTAGGCGGCGGTTCCAACGCAATCGGCATGTTCGCAGATTTCATCGACGAAGAAGAAGTGGAATTGGTAGGTGCTGAGCCAGGCGGCGCGGGCCTCGATTCCGGGGAACACGGTGCCACCATTAACAACGGCACCGTGGGCATCCTCCACGGCGCGCGCAGTTACCTCATGCGCAATTCTGACGGCCAGGTGGAAGAATCCTATTCCATTTCCGCCGGCTTGGATTACCCCGGCGTGGGCCCACAGCACGCGCACCTGCACGCCACCGGTCGCGCTAAATATGTGGGGATCACAGATGCAGAGGCTCTACAGGCCTTCCAACTGTTGTCCAAAAAGGAGGGCATCATTCCCGCCCTCGAATCCTCCCACGCCCTGGCCTATGCACTGAAGCGCAAGGACGAGGACATCACCATCCTCGTATCACTTTCCGGCCGGGGCGATAAGGACATCGACCATGTCCGCCACACCCTGGATTCCCAGCCCGAACTGCAACTCAAGGAGAACTAATCATGGGCAGCCGTTACGATAAACTTTTTCCCGCGTTGAGTGAGAAGAAGGAAGGCGCGTTTGTACCTTTCATCATGCTGGGCGATCCAACTCCTGAGGCTAGCCTGGATATCATCCGCACCGCAGTCGCCGCCGGGGCGGACGCTCTGGAGCTCGGCGTCCCCTTCTCCGATCCAGTGGCGGATGGCCCCACCATCCAGGCCTCCCATATCCGCGCCCTCGATGGGGGAGCAACCCTTGATAGTGCTTTGGAACAGGTGCGGACGATTCGCACCGAGTTCCCTGATCTGCCCATCGGCATGTTGATCTATGGCAACGTTGCCTTCGCCCGCGGGGTGGAGCAATTCTATGCGGAGTTCGCGGAAGCTGGCGCCGATAGCATTTTGCTTCCCGATGTCCCCGTGCGCGAAGGCGCCCCTTTCATCGCCGCGGCAAAGGAAGCTGGAATCGACCCCATCTTCATCGCACCCGCGCGGGCCGCTGAACGCACGCTTGCCGGCGTCGCCAAGCATTCACAGGGATATATTTACGCGATCTCCCGCGATGGCGTGACGGGAACCGAGAAAGAATCTGAGACCACTGGCCTCGATGAGGTGGTTGCCAGCATTCAGCGCTTCGATGGTCCACCGGTGCTGCTCGGTTTCGGTATTTCTTCGCCACAGCACGTCGCCGAAGCCATCGCTGCAAACGCTGCGGGCGCCATTACCGGCTCCGCCATTACCAAGATTATCGACCGCCATGTTTCACGTGAAACCAATGCCGCCGGGACGATCAATGATGCGAATGCCTTGCATGCGGAGCTGACCGAATTCATCGCCGGGATGAAGGAAGCGACCAAGAAATAGGGCGCGTCCGAACGGTGGCGCCACAAAAAGCCCCCTGGCTTCCTCCCAAATTTGTTGGGTGGGGAAGCCAGGGGACTCAATTGTTTCACGTGAAACTAGGCCGCAGTCTCTGCCTCTTCTTCATTGAGAGTATCGACCTTATCGCGGGCAAACTTATCAACGACCATCGCGATGGCACCATCGCCAGTAACGTTTGCCGCGGTACCAACGGAATCGATCGCGATATAAGCGGCGATCATCAACGCCACCATTCCGTCATCAAAGCCCATCATGTCCGCCAGCAGACCAACGGCTACCATAACGGCACCACCCGGCACACCTGGTGCGGCGATCATCATGATTCCCAACAGGAAGATAAAGCCTAGGCCGGTACCAGTGCTGATATCCATATTGGCCATAAAGACGATGGCGAATGCGTAAAGCGTCAGCTTCATCATAGAGCCGGACAGGTGGATCGTCGCGCACAGCGGGATCACGAAGCTCGCAACCGGCTTCGAAATGCCGTTGCGCAAGCTGGACTCCAGGGAGACCGGAATGGTTGCCGCAGAAGAAGACGTGCCCAATGCCGTGAAGTAAGCCGGAAGCATATTCCGCAGCGCCTTAAAAGGGTTCTTCCCTGCGATTGCACCGGCAACCACGTACTGGAGCACGAGGTACACCAGCGTCATAACCACTGCCAGGATCAGTACCTTCGCGAAGGCAGAGAGGACATCTCCAATATTGCCATTCATACCCAGGCCAAGGAACATGCCGAAAATGTAGAACGGCAAAATGGGAATGACGAATCCCCAAATGACCTTAACCACCACATTTTCCAGTTCCTTAGTGACGGTGTAGAGCGTATCGGACTTCACCGTCGTCATAGCGACACCAATGCAGAAGGAGAGCAATAGCGCCGTCATCACCTCAAACGGTGGTGCCATCTCCACCTCGAAATAAGGGGAGAGGGAGCCTTCGTCCACGTCCGACACGTTGGTTACTAGGGTTTGGCCCGCCAACATCGAGGGATAGAGCCACTGTGCCAAGCCATAGGCAATCAACCCCGCAAGAATGGTGGAGCCATAGGCGATGCCCGCCGTAACCCCCAACCATTTTCCAGCGCCCTTGCCTAGACCGGCGATCGCCGGGGCGACAAGGGCAAAAATCAAGACAGGAATGAAGAAATTGAGGAAGTTACCAAATAGCCCGTTAAACGTGGCAAAGGCTCGACCGAACCATTCGGGCGCAAAAAGGCTAACGACGATGCCAAGCACGATGGCGAGAACGATGCGGAAAAGGAGAGAGTCCGCTATTTTCTTGAGATTCATGCAATCACAATCAGGTTAGGTGTTCCCAGTCCGAGAACGCACGTGGGTGCGGTCCAGCGGAAGGAGAAACAACGTGGTGCAGGTGCAAAACCGAGCGAATATCTATCGATCGATCCAAATTGAATATTACCCGAGCCGCCTTATATTTAAGACACAAGCCCCGTAGCTTAATTTCCAATATGGTGTTGCAGGATTAAACTAAGGATATGGTCGCAGTGGGAATCATATTTTTAGTCCTTGCCGTTTTCCTTATCGCGGTGGGCGCACTCGCCGCCACCAAGCGGTTGCCAGGCAATAAATACATCGGCTTGCGTTTACAAGAAATCCGAAAGTCGCGAGAAGCGTGGGATAATGCCCACGCGGTCGCCGGTCCCTTCTGGGCCCTAGGCGGAGTATCGCTGCTTTTCGGTGGCGTCGTAGCTTTCCGCGCGGAGGGTTGGATGTGGCTCATTCCGGTGACCACTTTCGTCATCGCGATCCTCGCGCTTTCCGTCGGTTCGAACCTTGGATCGCGCGCGGCATTTCTTTATGAGCAAGCGCATGCGGATGACGATGGTTGTGGCGATAGCTGCAACTGCGGCAGCGGTGGGGAGGAGGCCTCCACTGACTCCGTCACCCAACCGGAGGTTGATCTGGGCGCACTCCGCCAGGCCGCCCGGCATTCTGATAATTAAATAATTAGCTTTCGCGTTCCTTCTCTCCCTCCCTTTCCTGTCCGGCAATCGCCACACACAGGGACAGGGGAGGGAGATTTTTTATGACACAGTGACGTTATTGCTCTAAACAAGCAGTCAAGCTCGTTTCGTCACAACTAAATTAGAAAGGCAATTCGGTTATAACATCCATATTGATCTTTAACTATCGTGGACCCACTCCACTAAATGCAATTCCTGTGGAAATTCATAGAACTCGCATAAAGGTTCCGCACAGTGCCACTCAGCCGCTACACCTAATACAGGCAAGGGTAGACAATGGGAGGCATGAAGAAAACTACAGCTCTCGCCGCAATCGCCGTGTCCACTTTTAGCATCGGTTCTTATGCCGCCGATTCCCACCGCCTCGATCCCGAGTCACAAGTCGCAGGAGGGGAGGGGCCACACCCCATCGTTAATGATTTGGGTTTAGATTCCGGCACCTATGAACTCACGCCCACCGAGTCTGGTTCCGTCGCCACCTGGAACGGTAACTTTTCCTAATTGTATGTTTCACGTGAAACCTGCACCTGATACTTCCACGTTATGATTTCCGCACAATTATTACTACCCGCCGACGAAATCATATTCCGACCTTAAACCATTCAGGATAGAGTAGGGGCTATGGCTATTTGTTCGCGTCGCATGTTTTTGCTCGGATCCGCTACCACTTTCGCAGGTGCGTACCTCGCGGCCTGCGGCTCAGAACCGTCCGCGGAGATCGCGGCTACGGACATCCCCGTAGGATCCGGCATCATCGTCGATGGGGTTATCTTCACACAGCCGCAACAGGGGGAGATTAAGGCCTACTCCCAAACCTGCCCGCACCAACAAAACCCCATTACAGAAATCGACGGTATGACTGCCACCTGCACTGCGCATCATACGTCCTATAACCTGCAAGACGGTTCGGTCATCGAAGGGCCCGGCCGAGACCCACTCAAAGAATTTGAGGTAAGCCAAGAGGGCGCAAAGGTCACTACCGCGTAAATACTCGCGGATGCCTCACCTTCTACCCGCATGGTTTCACGTGAAACTATGCGGCTTAAGGGGTACACGGGAGAAAATTATCTCCACAACCTTTCGTGGAACCACGCGCGACGGTTTACACTTTTGGTCATGCTGCACAGACTTAAAAAGCCGGATCCGCTCATCGTCCTCATCCTTACGGCCGTGGCAATCGCGATTATTGCACCAGCCCGCGGCACCTTCGCTGACGTCTTTGGCAGTCTGACGAATGTGGCGATCGCATTGTTATTCTTTCTCTATGGCGCGCGGTTATCCACCCAAGAAGCTTTAAATGGACTCAAGCACTGGCGGCTCCACCTCACAATTCTCGCGTTCACCTTCGTTATTTATCCCCTCATTGGCTTGGCACTGCAGCCGCTCACTGGGTTCATTACGGACGATATGTACATGGGGATCCTATTCCTCACGCTAGTCCCGTCCACCGTGCAGTCCTCAGTGGCGTTTACCTCCATTGCCAAGGGAAACGTACCTGGGGCCATTGTCTCTGCCTCAACCTCCAACTTGGCCGGCGTCTTTATCACGCCAGTCCTGGTCATGCTTCTCATGGGTACCGGTACCGGCCTGCATATCGATACTTCCGTCTTTGGGGAAATTTCCCTTTTGCTTCTCGCACCCTTTGTGCTGGGCCAATTAACCCGACGTTGGATAGCGGACCTCGCACAAAGCAAGGCTACAAAGGTGGTGGACCGCGGCTCCATTGCCATGGTGGTCTATTCGGCCTTTTCCAAGGGCGTGGTCGATGGAATCTGGTCCTCCATTTCTGCCTGGGAGATTGTCTTCCTCGTCGTTTTCGCCGCAGCATTCGTCATTTTCATGTTGTGGCTGACGCGGTTTATCTCTAGAAAACTGGGGTTTTCTCGCGCCGATACCATTGCGATCCAATTCTGTGGCTCTAAGAAGTCCTTGGCCACCGGCCTTCCCATGGCCTCTGTCATCTTTGCCTCTGGACAGACATCGCTCGGTCTTTTGATTCTCCCGCTGATGATTTACCACCAGGTGCAGCTGATGATCTGTTCATTGTTGGCATCCCGGTACGCCCAGCAGGACGAAGAACAACTACACTAGGTGGCCATGTCTAACTACCTTTATGTACGCACCGAACTCTCCGTCCCGGGAGTGGGCTCAGCGGTCCACCTCGCAGAATTAGAAGAACACGATGCCCAGCGCTGCCGCATGCACCGCATGATCGCTCTGGACCCCGCGGACTCCATTGTCGGGGTAGCGACCCCAAATAGTTCCACGGGAAACGTGGACAAGCCGCAAGAAATGGTTCCGCACCCCGATACCTACGATGAGTTCCCGGATATTAGCGCCCGCTACATGGACCAAGAACAGTTTGAGGCGCTCTGGACGGAAGCTACCACCAAGTTTGGCCTTTAGCTAAGCGCGGGCTAAAGCACCACGTTCACCAGCAGCATGTAGAAAGCGGTACCGCCGAAGATGGATAATCCGGAATCCCGCTTCCACCTGTGCAGCCCGACGGTGACCAACACGCCCAGCAACACTGGCCATAAACCGCCGGTGCCGTCCGCCTGTCCGGCAACGGCATAGACCACCAAGATGGTCATAACGCCCACGGGCATCATCATGCCCAGCAGCGAAAAGAACTCGCTATCCTTCATCCATTTCTTTGCGGAGAAGGGAAGCTCCCGCAATAAAACGGTCACGATGCCTACGGGGATAAGGACTGCGGCAATCGCACCTAAGCTGACTCCAGCTGGCATTTAGTTCTCCTCCTTCGCGGTCGTGGAGGCAAGCGGCTGCAGCCGCCAGGTGAGCGCGTTATCTACGCGAGGCGAAAGATAGCGAATGATGAGCAACAGGAAATAAGCGCTCAAGGAGACCATCAGCAACTGTCCCGGGGTAATGAAGGCAGCGAGAATGCCCAAGACCGCGGCTGATAGCGGGAGCGACAGATCCTGATTATTGCGGAAAGAGTCCATCGCTAGAACGACGAATAGGGCGACGAGGGCGAATTCCATTCCCTCAACGGAGGAGGGGATTACCTGGCCGGCGAGCGCACCAACGAGTCCGCCACCCACCCACAGAATTTGGCAAAAGATTTGAATACTCAAAATGCGGATGCCGGTAGGCCGCTCCTCGCGCGGCAGCGCCGAGACGATGGCATACGTTTCATCCGTGAGGGCATAGGTGGAATAGGCCTTGCCCACGGGGGAATTAATCCGCTTGCGGGGAAACGTTAGCCCGTAGAAGATATGGCGGAAATTCACCATAAACCCGGTAAAGAGCGAGGAGAGCGCGGAGACTCCGCCGGTAACCATGGAAATGGCGAGAAACTCCATAGAACCGGCGTAGATAACGATGGAAAATATAGGTGTCCACCACCAGCTAAAGCCGGATTGGACCATCAGGAGGCCAAAAGCCAAGCCCAATGGAATTAGCCCGAGAGCCGCCGCCCACGTGTCTTTAATGCCCTTGTGGATTTCCTCGCGCATACGGGTTAGTGTAACCGATCACTTTCCGCCGCCTAGGAATTAATTATCATCCACATTCACGGGATAGGTGGAATACAGCGGCAGGGGCATGGGCTGGCGTTTCATGACATCGGCCCATAGATCGGCCGGGCCTGGGGCCACCACGTCCTGCGCTAGGGCGGGTGCCACGAACCATTCACCGGCCTCGATTTCTTCCTCCAGCTGCCCGGGGCCCCACTCGGCATAACCGGCAAACATGCGCATGCCGGTAACCAGCGGCTCGATATCTTCCGGGTTGGAGCGCAGATCCACGTGCGCTAGGCGCGGTGCAAGGCGGCTGAGTTGTTCTTCTTTATCTGGGTCCACGCCTTGCTTAGTCTGCGCCAAGCCCACGACGGATTGTTGGTTGAGCGGGCCACCGATATACAGCGCCTGCGGTTTAGCGACGACGGGCATCCATTCTGGGAGCACGTTAAAAATGGCCACCTCTGAGCGCTTGGTAAGGTCCACGCCGAAGGTCATCATGTCATTGTGCTCAACCAGCAGGATGACGGAGCGGGCAAATTCCGGGGACAGCATCCCCGGTGCGGACACGAGTAGTTGCCCTGGGGCGGGTTCGTTGCGCTCGAGGGCGTTAAATAATCTATCGGCAAACATCACTGTTTAGACTCCCACCACTGGCGCAACTTCGCAATAGCTTCTTCCCGCTCGAGGGGGCCGTACTCCAAGCGCATTTCCTTCAAATAGGACCAGGCCTGACCCACTTCGGGCCCAGGGGAGAGGCCCAAAATCTCCATGATCTCGTTGCCATCTAGATCCGGGCGCACCCGTGCGAGGTCTTCCTTGCGGCCGATCTCCGCAATTCGCTCCTCCAGCTGGTCATAGGTGCGCTGCAAGCGGCGCGCCTTTTTCGCATTGCGGGTAGTGCAATCGGCACGCACCAGCTTGTGCAGGCGGGGGAGAAGATCACCCGCGTCGTTAACATAGCGCCGCACGGCAGAATCGGTCCATTGATTTTCCCCAAAGCCGTGGAAGCGCATGTGCAAGTAGACCAACTGACCAATATCTTCCGTCGTGGCCTTGGGGTATTTCAGCTTCCGCAGCCGCTTCCGCGTGAGCTTGGCGCCCACCACTTCGTGGTGGTGGAAAGAAACCTTGCCGTCGGTGTTATCGAAGGTATCGGGCTTGCCGATGTCGTGCAGCAATGCCGCCCACCGCAATACTAGGTCGGGGCCGTTTTCTTCTTGATCCATCGCCTGGCGCAGTACCTTCAACGAATGCGCATATACGTCCTTGTGCTGTGCGTGCTCGTCCGTGGTCATGCGCAGGGCAGGGATCTCCGGGAAGATATAGTCCGCAATCCCGGTATTGACCAACAGGTCGATGCCATCCCACGGCGCTTTGCCGCACATGAGCTTATCCAGCTCCACTTGAACGCGCTCTACCGTAATGCGCTGGATCTCTGCCGCCATATCGCGCATGGCAGCAACCACGCGGTCTGCCACGTGAAACTCTAATTGGGACGCAAAACGCGCGGCACGCAGCATCCGCAGTGGATCATCGTGGAAGGAGATTTCCGGTTTATCCGGGGTGTCGAGCACCTTATTAGCCACATCGTGAAGGCCGCCGAGAGGATCGTGGAACTCAAAGGTGGCATCGGCAAGCAGCTCAATAGCCATGGCATTGACCTTGAAATCGCGCCGGACCAAATCGCCTTCCAGGCTATCGCCGTAGATGACCTCGGGGTTGCGGGACTGCCCATCATAGGAATCAGAGCGGAAGGTGGTGATTTCTATCTGTTGGCCCTTGTACACGGCGGATACGGTGCCATAGGCAATGCCGGTATCCCATACCGTTTCGGCCCACTCATCCAGGATTTCCTTGACCACCTCTGGGCGCGCTGGGGTGGTGAAGTCCAGATCATTGCCCAAGCGGCCGAGGAGGGCATCGCGCACCGAGCCGCCCACAAGGTAGAGGGCATGTCCACGCGCGCTGAACTTCTCCACCAGCCCGCTCAATAAGCCACTGAGCGAGTTCACGGTAGACTCCGCGCGCGCAAGAACGCCGATTAACTGAGTGTCCTGAAAATTCACGGGTGAGAGTCTACTACGATTGGCAGGGATGACTAACCAAGAACAAGGCTCCGCGCAAGGCCCCTCCAAAGGACGCGGCCGTAGCCGTAACCGGCGCCGGCGCCGGCGGCGGCCGGATAACCGCACGCGCCGCACTAACCAGCAGCGCAGGCAGCAACGCGGTGGCAATAATCACGGCACCTCCACCGTCATGGAGACCCGCGATGAGACATCTGCGGGCGGGCTCGTAATCTCTGGGCTCGCCGAGTGCGTCGATGGCAACGGTAAAGCGGACCTGTCCCGCGTCTACGTAGCGCTGATTGGGCGCTTAGACCGCCGCGGCCGTTTATTGTGGTCCATGCCCAAGGGACACGTGGAAAATGACGAGGCCAAGGAGGTCACCGCAGAGCGCGAGGTATGGGAAGAAACCGGTATTTCCGGCGAGGTTTTCGCTGACCTCGGCGTGATCGATTATTGGTTCGTCTCTGATGGCGTCCGCATTCACAAGACGGTGCACCACCACCTGCTGCGCTTTGTGGACGGCATCATGAATGATGAGGATCCAGAGGTCACCGAGGTGTCCTGGATTCCCGTTTCTGAACTCATCGAGCACTTGGCGTACGCGGACGAACGCAAGCTCGCGCGCATCGCGCACGATCTCCTCCCAGATCTCGCACGAAAGGAAGCCGACGCAGGGAAAGCGACCCCACGCTAATGCACAAGCGCCTCAAATCACTTGCCGCGGCTGGCGGTTGCGCGGTACTTGCCGGTTGGGGATTGTTCTTACCAAGCGCGGCGGCCCAAATGGACTCTGTTCCGGACGAGCAGATGGATATCCAAGCCTGGTTGGGCGCGCGCGGGCCGGAGCGCGCCGATCTGGATCTTATCGATGCCCAGCCCTTTACCGTAGGCACTGACATGCGGCTGCGCTTCCGCGTGCATAACCCCACCGATCAGCCCTTGGAAGATCTGCAGGTAACGAGCCGCCGCGGCGATAGCGTTGCTGATGCAGCAGAAGCGCGTACGGAAATGGCCACCGGTGATTTTCCTTATTATGGCTCTGGCATGACCACCGCACCGCTGCAGCCAGGTGAAACCCGGGAAATAAGCTTTACCGTGCCCAGTGGCTTAGATGCCGAGCGCACCTTGGCAATCAATGAACCGGGCGCCTATCCGCTGCTATTTACCCTGACCGGTACTCTCGAGGGCGATGCGGTGAGCCTAGCGGAAGAGCGGTTTGTGGCCCAATTCTCCGGAGAAGAGCCGACTGGTGTCGCGGCGGCCGCGGCACCGGAAGAAGCGGCACCAGAAGAAGAACACGACGAAGCCGAAGAGCCCCAACCGCACGATCTCACGGTGGTTTATCCCATCAGCGCGAACCTGGACATCCTCCCCGGCGGGCTTGGGGGAGAAGAGCTCATCTTGTCCTCCGATGAGTTAGGGCACGAACTGCGCGAAGGCGGCCGCCTCGATACGTTGGTTTCTACCTACGAGGATCATGACCTGCAGGGGGCCGGCTGTGTGGCCATCGACCCCGCGCTGCTCGATACCGTCAACCGCATGTCGCAAGGCTATACGGTCAATTCCACGCGCCCCGCGCAAGGCGATCGTCCCAAGCGCCTGCGCGATTCTTGGTCGCGGAGCAGTGACGATGACAAAGGAGAGCCAGGCGAGGCAAAAAATGATGCCGAGCGGTGGCTAGAGCGCCTGCGCGAGTTGGATTGTTTCATCGCCATGCCCTGGGCCAATGCGAATGCCTCTGCGGTGGCAAGAGCCAATAATCCCGCCCTTCTCTTTGAAGGTTTACAGCGCGGCAACCAGACCATCGAGCGCATCCTGGGCAAGGCGCCGGCTAGCAATATCCTGGCGGTAGGTTCCGGTTATATTGACCAAAAATTGCCGGTGCCATCCCTGGTTGCGGATAATTCGAACTGGTCCGGCGAGGCCGCGACTTTCGATGCCTCCCTTGGCGCCCTGCTATCCCAAACCGGCTCCAAGCCGCAGACGGTTGGCTATTCCAACCCGGAGCTGCGCTATGACTACTCCAAAGATTCTGCTTTGTCTCGCGCCATCACGGGCGGGGCGGCCCTCAGCCTTGCGGGCGGGGAAGATACCGTGGCCAAGCTTCCGAACTACCTTGACCCAAGCGCGGCCGAGCATGCACTCGCCGCCGCGGAAGACCTGCTCAAGTCCGGCCACTCCCGCCCCCGCGGGATCAGCGCGGTGGAATTGCAACAAGGCGATCCCAACGCTCCTACCGGTAGTCCCTTTATCGATCCGGCGGTCTTTTCGGAGCCGGAATTGGCCCGCGTTGAGCAACAGGCGCGCTATACCGATGAGCTGATGAATATCGTGGTCGATGACCCTGATATCACCATGACGCGCTCTGAATTCGTGCTGCCGCTGCGCCGCGATCTCCTCAACTCGTTATCGCTTAATAATCGCGATAGCTTGGGCACCCACGCCGCGGCGCGCGAGTCCTTTTCCCGCACCATGGAGATGCACTCCAATACGCTGCGGGATCTGCGCGATTCTGTCTCCCTCATCCCCCCGGGAAATGTTTATACCCGCGTATCTGAGTCATCTCCGCTACTCATCGTGGCCGAAAATAGCCTGCCGTTGCCGGTGGAGGCAAAGCTGCAATACGATGCCCCCGATGGCGCGCGGCTCAACACGCCCAAAAGCGTCCGTATTCCCGCTAAGGGCTCTATTACTGTATCCATGACCGCTGATATGCCGAAGGACGCGGATCGCACGGACATTGGGCTGTGGCTGGCCACTCCTAAAGATCAGACCATTTCGCAGCCCATCACTATCTCCGTGCAGACACGTGCCGGTATCGTAACCTTATACGCTGCCGGCATAGCCGGCGCTCTCGTGCTGGTTTTGGCTACGCTCTTTCGGCTTGGCCGTCACCGACGCAAAAATCACAAGGCTGAAAAGTAAAAGTTGAAGTTGTATCCTCTATGACCGAAAAAGATGGCCGCCAGGCCCACCACGCGGAGAAGGCACCTGCGGGCGCGGTAGACCCCACGGATACCGCCCCCAATGCGGAAGAGAACCGTGTCCCGGTTACCGTCGGCGCGCGCGGCCGCATCGTGCGCGCCTCTCCACCCGCACCGGTACCAGAAAAGCGGCCCAAGCCCTCAATGCAGAACACGACTGTTCCCCCTGAGGAAGATAAGTCCGCGCTGACTGGCCGCAATGCGGAGATCGAGGCCTCCAATCAGGACGTGATCCGCGCGACGGGAACGATGGCCATTGCCACGCTGCTCTCGCGCATCACCGGCTTCCTGCGGCAGATGCTTATTGGCGCCACCCTTGGTGCCACGGTGGGAACGGCCTTCAGTAGCGCCAACCAGATCCCCAACCTGGTCACCGAAATCGTGCTGGGCGCGGTGCTGACCTCACTGGTGGTTCCGGTCTTGGTGCGCGCGGAGAAGGAAGACTCGGACCGCGGCGAAACCTTCGTCCGAAGACTTTTTACCCTGGCGTTTTCCATCCTGGGCATCGTTACCATCCTCTCCGTTATCTTCGCACCATTATTAACGAGGATGATGCTGCCTGAAGATTCCAAGGCCAATGCCGTCCAGGCAACATCATTGGCCTTCTTGCTCTTGCCGCAGATCCTTTTCTACGGCCTTTTCGCCCTCTTCCAGGCGGTCTTAAATACCAAGAATATCTTCGGCCCTGGCGCCTGGGCGCCGGTGATCAATAACATCATCTCCATCAGCGTCCTGCTGGCTTATCGCTTTTTGCCGGGCCGCCTCGACCCGCACGAACCTACGCCGGTGGCGGATCCACACATCATGCTGCTGGGTCTGGGCACCACCACTGCAGTGATTGTGCAGTGCTTGATCCTTGTTCCGTACCTGAAAAAGGCCGGCATCAACCTGCGCCCGAAGTGGGGCCTCGATGCCCGCATCAAACAATTCGGCGGCATGGCGCTGGCCATTATTACCTACGTGGCCATCTCCCAGCTGGGTTATGTGGTCACCTCCCGCGTGGCGGCGTATGCCGATGCCGGTGCGCCGCTGGTGTACCAGAACGCGTGGCTGATGCTGCAGGTGCCCTATGGCGTTATCGGCGTGACCTTGTTGACCGCCATCATGCCGCGGCTTTCGCGCAATGCCGCCGATGGCGATGTCGATGCCGTGGTACGCGACCTCACCTTGGGTACCAAGCTGACCTTCATCGCGCTAATCCCCATCGTCATTTTCATGACGGGCTTCGGCGTGCCCATTGCTCGCGCCCTGTTCCAGTACGGTGCCTACGGCGCGGATAGCGCAGAGCAGCTCGGCCTCACCATCAGTTTTTCTGCCTTTACCTTGATACCCTATGCGCTGGTGCTGCTGCACCTGCGCGTTTTCTACGCTAGGGAAGAGGCGTGGACGCCCACCTTCATCATTGCCGGCATCACCCTGACTAAGGTCGTGCTGACCTTGCTGGCGCCGTTGATGACCAGCAACCCGGACCGAGTGGTTATCCTCCTCGGTACCGCCAACGGCTTTGGCTTTGTCTCCGGTGCGGTCATCGGCGGCTTCCTGCTCAAGCGCAAACTGGGCAGCCTGGGAGGCAAGGCCGTAACCCAAACGGTCCTTTGGTCCGCCGGCGCCGGCGCGGTCGGCCTGGTTGTGTCGTGGGCGCTGTACTGGCTCATGCAATTGGTCTTGCCGGAGCAACTGCCTTCAATCGTCTCGCTGGTCAAGGTCGTGGCGCTGGGCATCGTCTTTGTGATTATCACCGGGCTCGTCCTGTCCAAGTCCTCCCTGCCTGAGGTGCAGAACCTGGCCCGCGCCCTCCAGCGCATCCCGGGAATGTCCCGGTTCATCACGGTGGACAGTTCCAAGGCCATCGAGGTCGAGGAACCAGACCTGCAGGAAATCCAGCCGGTCTATACGCAGGATTCCTTCAATGCCACCTTGGTGCCGCCACCGATGTCCGCCGGTATCGTCCGCGGCCCGCGCTTGGTCCCCGGCGCCCCTGTCTCGGACGGCCGCTTCCGCCTCCTGCAGGATCACGGCGCTGTATCCGGCGCCCGGTTCTGGCAGGCCCGCGAACAATCCACCGGCCGCCTCGTGGCGCTGACGTTCGTCGATACCAATACCCAGGCGCCCATCGCACCATCGACGCCCACGGTCTCTGCCCGCCGCTCCGCCGAAATCTCCCGCAATACGCGGCGTTTGGCCGAGCTCAACCTGGAGACCATGGCGGATAATATCGAGATTTTGTCCTACCGCACCGGCTGCCTGGTGGTGGCGGACTGGTTTGAGGGCACCTCCCTCAAGCAGGTGGCAGAGGCAGATAACCTCGACCCCAATTCCGTTGCCCGCGCAACCGCGCCGCTGTTTGCCGATGCCGCCACGGCCCACGACGCCGGCCTCATCCTCGGCGTGGAACACCGCGACCGCTTCCGCGTATCCACCTCCGGCATCGTCAAGGTTGCCTTCCCCGCAGTGCTGGATGGGACGTCTGCAGAAAGCGACCGCGAGGCCCTCAGCTCCGCGCTGAGCATGCTGGTCGAATCCACCGAACCATCGCCGAAGAAGCTGCGCGATATTTCCGATGACGCCAATCTCACCGCCGATGAGGCTGCAGAGCGCCTCGAAGCAGCGCGGCTGGCCTTTGACGCCGCGGATGCAGAAACCCGCGAAGAAAAGTTGGAAGAGCTGCAGGAGGCGGAGGGGCTGACCTCGGCGGGCATCGCCAAGCGCCTGCGTGAATTCGCCCCAGAAGAACAGGAAGAAAAAACGGAGGCCCTCCCCGTGGTCGTTGAAGATGAACCCTCGCAGGAAGAGGATCCGAAGCAAGAACCAGGTTTTGGTGGCCGCGGTTACTCGGGTTCCGGCGTCGTGGTCATCGGCATTTTCGCCACTATCTTCGTCGTGGGCATGGCAGCGCTGACGACGTGGGTGATGTCCCTGCTCAGCGATGTGGAAAAGACCGGTTCCGTTACCGAAACCGTGCAGGGCTCCACGATGATCCCGAATACCCCGCCGGTGCACCTCAAGGAATCTTCCGCTATTACGGTGCCAGACGGCGAGGATAATGAGCAGCTTATCGATGGCAAGACGATCACCACCTGGTCCACGAAGGAAACCGGTTCAGGCGTGTTACTTACGCTGGATAACCCGGCCCACCTTTCGGTCATGACCGTGACCCACACCAGGTCCAATGGCGCGCACTATGACATCTACGGCGTCAACAAAGACGATTTCGATCCGGAACACCCGCAGCTGAGTTCCCTTCCCAAATTGGCGGAGGGCAAGTTCAAGCACGCAAACGAGGATTTAGAGTTGAAGGAGACGCCCCAGAAATTCGATGCCGCGCTCATAGTCATCACGGATCTGCCTAAGTCAAAAGAGGTTACACTGGGGGAGGTCCAGCTTGTGGGCCATCCTTAATACCGAGGTCAGCGGGTTGGAAAAAGAATTTTTACTTCAAGGCTTGACTAAAGTGCGTAGTCGAGTATCGTAGTTGGTGTTACATCAACAACAACGTTAGGAGAATCAATTATGTCCCTCGCAGCAGGTACCTACACCATCGACAAAGAGCACACCGTTATCGGCTTCGTTACCAAGCACGCCATGGTCACCAAGGTGCGCGGCAACTTCGGTGAATTCGAAGGCACCATCAACGTCGCCGAGAACATCGCGGACTCCACCGCAGAGGCCACCATCAAGGCTGACTCCATCTCCACCGGCAACGAAGACCGTGATGGCCACGTAAAGAACGAAGACTTCTTCAACGTGGAGGAGTACCCAGAGCTTTCCTTCACCACCACCAACGTCAACGTTGATGAGGACGGCAACGGCACCGTCACCGGTGACCTCACCATCAAGGGCACCACCAAGTCTGTCGACCTCAAGGTTGAAGAGGTCGCTACCGCTGAGGACCCATTCGGCAACTTCCGTCTGGGCTTCGAGGCACAGACCAAGATCAACCGCAAGGACTTCGGCATCGACTTCAACGCTCCGCTCAAGACCGGCGGCGTCCTCGTTTCTGAAGACATCAAGATCGAGCTCGAGGTTTCTGCCATCAAGCAGTAATCGCACTTCCTTGAAGATCTTGGGCCTCACAGCCCCCCCCCTGGTTACCAACCACTAAAGCCCGCGCCGCCTCGTGAACTGGCCCCCGAAAGTTGGACTGGTTTAATTCTAGGCGGTGAGGGGTTCAAGGGTCTGATTCCGATATTGCATCGGGGTCAGGCCCTTGAGTCGTTGTTGGATGCGTTCGGTGT
>NZ_JBEHGF010000035.1:0-20859 GCF_040225725.1 Corynebacterium sp. KPL4015
AGAACAAAAACGACTGAGATGCCGGTTTGTCAACGATGTCGCGACTGACCTGTCAAGCATGTCGCGACTCATGACATGGAGCCGACGACGGGAATCGAACCCGCGCCAGCAGCTTGGGAAGCTGCAGTTCTACCATTAAACTACGTCGGCACTGCGCTAAATGCGCTTTCCCTACTATACACCTTGGGCAGGCGATTGAGTAGAATCGGGTCCGTGCTTCTTTCAGATCGTGATATTCGTTCCGCCATTGATTCCGGAGAGCTGGGCATCGACCCCTTTGATAGTGAGCTTATCCAGCCTTCTTCCGTTGACGTGCGCTTGGATAAGTATTTCCGGGTATTCAATAACTCCCGCTATACGCACATTGACCCCAAGGCGGAGATGCCGGAGCTTACCACGTTGGTGGAAGTAGAAGAGGATCAATCCTTCATTCTCCACCCCGGCGAGTTTGTCCTTGGCGCCACGCTGGAGAAATTCACCCTCCCGGCTGACTTGGCCGGACGGTTGGAAGGCAAGTCCTCGCTGGGGCGGCTGGGGCTATTGACCCACTCCACCGCGGGCTTTATCGATCCCGGCTTTTCCGGGCACATCACCCTGGAGCTTTCCAATACCGCGAACCTGCCCATTGCGCTGTGGCCGGGGATGAAGGTGGGCCAGTTGGCCATCTTTAAGATGACCTCGCCGGCGGAAAGCCCCTATGGCACGGGTGCCTTGGGATCGAAGTACCAAGGTCAGCGCGGCCCAACGCCATCAAAGTCTTACCTGAACTTCCGCAGGGATTAATCTGGTATTTACATAAAATCTCTAGGATGAGGTTTTATGCGGATGACTGTTATTGGCACCGGTTACCTGGGTGCCACCCACGCCGCCTGCATGGCGGAATTGGGGCATGAAGTTTTAGGCGTCGATGTAGACGAGGATAAAATCTCCGTCTTGCAATCGGGCAAGGTTCCCTTTTTTGAGCCGCGGCTACCGGAGGTGCTCGAGCGCAATATTGATGCTGGGCGCTTAGGGTTTAGCACGGATTATGACGAGGCTGCGCAATTCGCCAACGTGCACTTTCTCGGCGTGGGAACCCCGCAGCGCCGCGGCTCTTATGCGGCGGATATGACTTACGTTAAGTCCGTTATCACGGACTTGGTGCCCAAGCTGCGCGGGGAGCACGTCATCTTTGGCAAATCCACCGTTCCGGTAGGAACGGCGGCCGAACTACAAGAACTGGCGGATAGTTTGGCGCCCGAGGGAACCCGCGTGGAAATCGCGTGGAACCCGGAATTCTTGCGCGAGGGTTATGCGGTGCACGACACCATCACCCCGGACCGCATCGTGATTGGAACCCGTGAATCGGAATCTCGTGCGGAGGAGCTTGCCCGTGAGATCTACGCGCAGCCGTTAGCGCAGGATACACCCTTCATCGTGACCGATCTGCAGACCGCAGAGCTGGTAAAAGTTTCCGCCAATGCTTTTTTGGCCACCAAGATTTCCTTTATCAATGCGGTCTCTGAGATTTGTGAGATCGCGGGGGCGGATGTGGTGGCGCTGGCGGATGCCATTGGCATAGACAAGCGCATCGGCCGCACGTTCCTCGGCGCGGGCCTGGGCTTTGGCGGTGGTTGCCTGCCTAAGGATATTCGCGCCTTTATGGCGCGCGCCGGTGAGCTCGGCGCCGATCAGGCCCTGACCTTTTTGCGAGAGGTGGACGCGATTAATATGCGGCGGCGCGACCGCATGGTGGACCTGTCTAAAGAAGCCTTCAATGGCTCGCTTTTGGGCCACCGCGTTACCGTGCTGGGCTGTGCTTTTAAGCCCAATTCGGATGATGTACGCGATTCGCCGGCGCTCTCGGTTGCTGGGTCCTTGTCCTTGGCGGGTGCTGCGGTGACCGTCTATGACCCTGAGGGTATGGACAACGCCAAGAAGGTTTTTCCCACCTTGGACTATGCCGCCGATACGGAATCCGCCTTGCGGGAGGCGGAGTTGGTCATCCTGGCCACCGAATGGCAGCAATTTAAGGTTCTGGACCCGAATGAGGCCGGCGAGCTCGTAGATAATAAGCACATTATCGATGGCCGCAATGTGCTCGACGTTGCGGCTTGGTCCAACGCCGGCTGGAAGATACAGGCGCTGGGCCGCACGCTCTAGCGGGGGCGTGACGGGACCGTAAACGCGGCAATCAGTGTCGTAATCGGCACCGCGAGGGTCAGCGCCATGGCGCCGACGCCGGAGCGCAGGAGCTCGGTGGCGACGAGATCGCTGCTGAGGATTTGTCCCGCGGGGCGTTCGGCTGCGGTGATGAGTAGGAGTAGGGGCAATGCGGCGCCGGTATAGGTCAAAATGAGGGTATAGACCATCGAGGCAATGTGGTCGCGGCCGACCTTCATGGCGGATAAGAAAAGCTCGAGCGGGGTGGCCGCGGGATCGGATTCGTGCAGCTCGGTGATGGTGGAGGCTTGGGCAATGGCGACATCGGCAAGGCTGCCCAACGCGCCCACGACGAAACCGCACAGCAGCACGCCCAAGATGGAAACTTTGGGCATATATAACAGCAGCTTGAGGTTATCTTCGGAGCTATAGCCTTGTAGTTGCGAACTGTCGATGGCTGCCCATGCAAGGAACGCGGCGATGGCAAGCGCGGTCAGGGAACCGCCCACCGCGGAAGCGGATTTCCAATTCACGCCGTGGACGAGGGGCACGGCGAGGAGAATGATGGCGGTACAGGCGGCGAGCGCCACCCACAGGGGATTGGTGCCCGCGACGAGCGCTGGGATGAGGAAGCTGAAGACGATGCCAAGGCTTAGCCCCAAACCGATGATCGCGCGCACCCCATGCCACGCCGCGAAAGCGATGATGACAATCGCGATGACCACGCCCCAGAGGAGGAGGCTATTGCTGCGCTGATAGTCGGCAAAGGCATACGACACGGACCCGGTGGGATCGGTGGCCTTGGAGAGCACAATATTATCGCCTGGCTGTAATTCTGGGTCGCCCGCGTTGCCGAAGGTGACCAATTGGGTCATCTTTCCCTCATCTTCGCCGGAGGTGATTTTCACCAGCGCTTGGTCGCAGTCCACTTCTTCCTTTTCCGGAATAAGCGGCGGGGTATCAAAGGCCAAGCCGGTCTGCTCCGATTGGCATGCCGAATGATCGGTCTTCTCCACGGTGCCTTCCACCTGCGGGTGATTCAACGCGTAGGTGGACTCGAACTCCTCCGAGGTGTGGCTAGAGGCGGCACTAGACGGCCAGAGCAGGACGAGGCTTATCAGCATGGCGATGAGGGCCGCGCCGATGGCGGTGACCAGACCAACGCGCCACGGGTGGCCGGATACCTCCTGCGCCAGCTGACGTGGATGTAGGCGTTCCAACGCCGACTGGCCTGGCGCGTGCCCGCTGGACCCAGATCGACGCTGCGCTTGCCGATGCCGCGAAGCCGAGCCCGATGCGGAATTAGAAACCGAGGAATGCCGTCCCATACGGTGTATTGTGAACGATTATTACTGCAATTACCAATCGCCTGCTGGGGTGCTATTGGCGGTAGCTCACCAAGAAATTGCCCAAGCGCTCGATGGCGTTTTCCAGTTGGGAAGCCCAGGGCAGCGTGACCACGCGGAAGTGATCCGGGTGCGGCCAGTTGAAACCGGTGCCTTGGACCATGAGGATCTTTTCCGCCTTGAGGATGTCCAACATGAGTTTGGAATCATCGTGAATGTCATAGACATTGGGATCCAAGCGCGGGAAGAGATACAGCGCGCCCTTCGGCTTTACTGCGGAGACACCCGGAATTTCGTTGAGTTTGTCATAGGCGATATTGCGTTGGCGCAGCAATCGTCCCCCGGCCCCAGTGAGCTCGAAGATGGATTGGCGGCCGCCCAGCGCCACTTGGATGGCGTGTTGCGCGGGAACATTCGGGCACAGGCGGGTACCGGCCAACAATTCGAGTCCCTCAATGAGCCCGTGCGCATGATGCTTCGGACCCGTAATGACCATCCAGCCCGCGCGGTAGCCGCATACTCGGTAGGCCTTGGACAGGCCATTAAAGGTAAAGGTCAAGAGATCGGGGGCCAGCGAGGCGATGGAGATATGCTTCGCATCGTCATAAAGGATGCGGTCATAAATCTCATCGGCCAAGATGAGCAGGTTGTGCTCGCGCGCGATATCCACGATTTGTTGCAGGACCTCGCGCGAGTACACCGCACCGGTTGGGTTATTCGGGTTGATGACCACGATGGCCTTGGTCTTTTCGGTGACCTTGGATCTAATATCCTCGATAGACGGATTCCATTCATCTTCCTCATCGCATAGGTAGTGCACTGGTGTGCCACCGGCCAGCGAGGTTGCTGCCGTCCACAGCGGGTAATCCGGCGCCGGGATGAGAATCTCATCGCCATTATTGAGCAACGCCTGGGTGGTCATGGTGATGAGCTCGGATACGCCATTGCCCAAGAAGACATCGTTAATATCAAAAGGTGGGAAGTCCTCGAGCTCATAGCGCGTGACGATGGACCGGCGGGCCGAGCTAATGCCTTTGGACGTGGAATAGCCCTGGGAGGTGGGCAAGGCGCTGATCATATCGCGCATGATGACATCGGGTGCATCGAAGCCAAAGACGGCGGGGTTGCCCGTATTGAGCTTGAGGATGGTGTGGCCATCCAGTTCCATTCTCTCCGCTTCCGCTGAGACCTCACCGCGAATATCGTAAGCGATGCCCTTTAATTTTTCGGACTGGTCAAAGATGCGGGGTTTGGGAGAAGTCATGGCAATATTGTGCCATCTTTCACAGCGTTAAGAAATATTGCAGCGCGCCTCAGCGCTATTTATTATTCCACTTGTTGATTTGCTTCTTCGCCATTTCCATAGCCTGACCAGTAAGTTCACCGGCCTGTTGGCGGCGCTCGGCCCACTTTTTCTTTTCTAATTCTTTTTGGTGCGCCCGCTCGTGTGCCGTCAGCGCACGGATCTCGCGCTGCTGTTGGCGCTCAATCTGCCGCACCGAGGGGGCATGCCACGATTGCGGGCCCACCTTGGCCACGTACAAGAGGATCCACACGATGGGAATGAGCGCTGCGGCTACGGCGCCACCCGCCAGCAACCAGGGGCTATTCATGGTGGCGCTGAGCATGACAAGAGTAGGAGATGCCGCGATCAAAATGATCGAGCTGGTCAGGGCGGTAGCGACGCGGGGCTTCTTCGCGGCATTAACGGCGCGGTCCACATCGCCTTGGGAGTAGATCTTTACCTCTTGCGATCCGGTCGCAGGGATATCGCTGAAAATTGGTGCTAGGTCCTTGTGGGTAACGGCCTGCATGACGCTATCGGAGCGCTCCTCAAACTCGGTCATCGATAAGCGGCCTTCGCCCACTGCGCGGGCTAGATCCGTCAGGGCATCGTTGCGCTCTGAATCAGATAGACGCAGTGTCCGGTCATAGGGGGAGGGTCCGTAGCTATTAGTCACAATCACCATAATAGACAAGCTGATTCAAAAAGAATATGCCCTGCCGCGGTGGCAGGGCATAGCTTCTAGTGCGGAGTAAAAGATTAGAGTTCTTGGGACTCTTCTTCCTTGTCGTCCTCGTTAGAATCCGATTTCTTCTTTGGGTCGGATTCATCAACCGTCTTGGAGTCTTTCCTTCCCACCAAGTTGGCCAGAAACGGGAAGATGGCAACGGTCAACGCGCCACCTGCAACGAAGATCGAGGCGGTTTCTTGCTTCATCAATTCGGAATTAACCGCCAGCGATGTCACAGCAACGATGATCGGCAGGCCGGTAGCCGTGTACAAACTGACCTGCAGGCGCTCGCGCACCGTTTCAATTTCGGAGCCGGTGTGACCCACATTCTCGCGCAGGAATACCGGCAGGCCGCGGGTAACGAGAATAAGCGCCGGGATGCCCAGTACCTTCCCTGGGTTATTAGCGATGGTATCCCAGTTAATCGTCATACCAGAGACCACGAAGAAGACCGGGATGAGCATGGAGTGGAAGACCACATCGAGGCGGTGCTCCAGCCGGCGATGGAACTCATCCGGAATGATGCGGTTCAAGATGATGCCGGCGGCGAAGGCGCCCAGCACGATGTCTAGTTCAAAGACCGCCGTGACGGCCATGAGGGTGGCAAGGATCAGGATGATAAGGCGCAAAATGGTTTGGTTGGTGGACCCTGCACCGGAGATAAACGCCGCTTTAACCCACGGAATCGTCGTTGCAATGGCCGCCGGCATGATGGCAACAGCCACGGCGATGCCAATGAACGCGAGCATAATCAGCAGCGTGGTCCACGTGGAGCGCGTGCTAAGCAGCAGGGCCATCGCGGTAATGGGGGCGACCTCACCAATAGCACCGTGAATCATGACCGATTTGCCCACTTTGGTCTCGAGCACGCGATCCTGTTTCAACATGGGCTGAAGTGTGCCCAGTGCCGTGGACGTTAGCGCCAGCGCCACCACGATGGCACCCGGGACATTATCGACCAAGAAGTACGCACCGACACCACAGGCCACGAGGCAGATAAGCCAGGTGGACAGCGCAGTTCCCGCTTCTTTGGTCTTGAGCGTAGAAATCTCGATTTCAAAACCGGCGAGCAAGAAGAGCGCACCGACACCCAGCTCTTTCAGCATGCTGATGCCGGCATCCTCATGCGCGACATCCAAAAGCGATGGGCCGATGACCATGCCAAAGATGATCAAAAGGGCAACGGCTGGCAGCCGATTGCCCAACATGAACGACACTATGGGCGCCAGTAGCGCCGCAAGCATGATCCAGGCAAAGGAAACGAGGCTAGTGGTGTTTTCCGTCGCACCTGCTGCCAGAACAAAAGTATCCGCAGCCCATCCCACATCTAATTGCATGAATCACAGCGTACGCACTCACCCCTGCACATGCCTACTCGGTATTCGCGTCCTTCGGCGGCTCCGGTGGCTTGGGGGCCTTGGGAGCCTCTGCGCTTTCCGATGACGCCGGTAGTGCCGGTGGTGCCGGCGGAGCGGGCGGCATGGCCGATGCCGGCGGAGCAGGAGGCGCGGGTGGTGCCGCTGCCTCGGGTTTCTTGTCGGCCTGCGGTGGCTTTGGCGCTGCTGGAGCCTGTGGCGCCTTGGCAGCTTGCGGAGCCTTTGGTGGCTGTGGAGCTGCAGGTGGTTGTGGCGTAGTTGGTGCTTGCGAAGCAGCGGGTGGCTGCGGGGCCTTAGGCGGCTGGGGTGCCGCGGGTGCCTTGGCATTAGGTGCAGCCGGCGGAGTCGGGGCACCTGGAGTTGCCGGAGCACTTGGTGCTGCTGGAGCGCTCGGAGCCGCCGGGGCGCTCGGTGCCGGAGGAGCACTCGGAGCGGCAGGGGCCTTGGGAGCCTTTGGCGGCGTGGGAGCACCCGGTGGGGTTGGCGCGCTAGGCGCGGAGGGAGCACTCGGTGCGCTGGGTGCCGAAGGGGCCTTGGGGGCAGCCGGGGTAGAAGGAGCCTTTGGCGCGGATGGAGCCCCAGCATTGGGGGCCGCCGGTGCCGTCGGAGCAGAGGGTGTGGCTGGGGCAGAGAGCGCGCTTGGAGCCGCCGGTGCCGAAGGAGCAGAAGGCGCGGAGGGCGCGGCAGGTGGCGTAGTAGCGGTGGGGGTATTGGTGGAGGATGGGGCATCGGCAAGCGCGGGCGCCGTGGGGGATTCAGCGGCAGTGGTAGCTGAAGCCGCACGGTGGCGCACTGGGGTGCCCAAGAACGCCTTGGGGCGGGGTTCTGGAAGGGTGCCCTTGTCATCCAGGGAAATGGAATTGCGCAGCATGGTGGCCACGTCGTTGACCTGGGTGGTGGGGGTGGACTCGGCGGCCAAAGACTTCACACCGCCGGTCATCATGACATTGCAGAACGGGCACCCGGTGGCGATTTCCTCGGCGCCGGTCTCCAGTGCCTGCTCCGTGCGGAACCCATTGATGCGAGACCCCAGCTTTTCTTCCATGAACATGCGCGCGCCACCAGCGCCGCAGCAGAAGGCTTCATCGCGGGACTTGTCCATCTCGCGCAGCTCCACGCCCGTGGCCTCGAGAAGCTCGCGCGGGGGATCGAAGACCTTATTGTGGCGGCCCAAGAAGCACGGATCGTGGTAGGTGATGGGCTTGCGGTTTTCCGGGGTGCGCGGAACCGGCTGCAGCAGTTTCTCGCGCACCAGGCGGTTGAGCAGCTGCGTGTGGTGGAAGACATCGAAATGCCCGTCAAAGTCCGGGTACTCATTGCGGATGGTATTAAAGCAGTGCGGGCAGGTCGTGATGATTTTCCGCTGGCCTTCCGGCACGCCCTCGAAAGCGTTGTTGAGTGTTTCAACGTTTTGTTGCGCCATCATCTGGAACAAAAACTCGTTGCCGGCGCGGCGGGCGGGATCGCCGGTGCAGGTCTCACCAGTAGAAAGCACACCGAATTTCACGCCGGCGGTGTGGAGAAGATCCACGACGGCGCGGATGGTGCGGCGGCCATTGTCATCATAAGCGCCGGCGCAGCCTACCCAGAGAAGGTATTCCATATCGGAGAAGTCCGCGGCATCCTCGCCAATGATGGGGACCTCGATGCCATCGGCACGCGCCTCATCAATCCAGGCGCGGCGCTCGGAATTATTGCGGCCCCAGGGGTTGCCCTTGGTCTCCATGTTCTTAAATAGGCCGGTAAGCTCCGATGGGAAATCGGATTCTGCCAAAACCTTGAAGCGGCGCAGGTCTGCAATATGGTCAATGTGCTCGATATCGGTGGGGCACTGATCCACGCAGGCACCGCAGTTGGTGCAGGACCACAGGACGTCATCGTCAATGACGCCAGCCATCGAGAGCACATCGAGGCCCTCGTGCGGGTTGTAATTATCTAGCGCGCCTTGGCGCAAGTCCATCATGACCTTTTTGGGGCTCAGTGGCTTATCGGTATTCCAGGCCGGGCACAGCTCTTGGCAGCGGCCGCACTCGGTGCAGGCGGTTGAATCCAGCAGCATCTTCCAGCTGCCTGGGGTGATGTCTTCTTCCAGATCCGGGGTGGGCAGGGATTTGAGCGCCTTTTCCCCAGAGGTATTGCGCTGGAAAAAGATATTGAAAAAGGCCATGAAGCGGTGCCACATGACACCCCACTGGAACTTGCGGGAAATAAAGAAGATGAAAAGGAGCCCGGATAGCAGCTTGACCAAGGCGAAGAAGCTGACCAGTGCCGGGGATTCAGGCAGTGCCTTAGCTAAATGAATAGTCAAGAAGTCCGCGACTGCGGAACCTCCACCAAAAGCTGCGATTTTGGAGGCTTTGACCAAGAGCATGCTGAGGCCCTCGATGAAAACGATGGCCTCCACCCAGCGGGCCGCTGCCGTTTGGGAGTTGAAAAAGCGGCTGCCGCGCTCGGTATCGCCTAGTTTCAGGCGCACGCCGATGAGGAAGCAGATGCCCAGCACCGTGCCGATGCCAAGTACTTCTTCCACAAAGTGATACACCGGCCAGGTGCTTAAGCCGGGCCACCCTTTATCCGGGGCGAAGGTTTGAATATAGGCCTCAAACCACACCAGGATGCCGAATAAAAAGCCCACCATGACCGCCCAGTGGGCAGCATTGACCAATGGTTTTCCCTTGAAGTGGGTGTGGCCGAAGACCTCTGCCAGCACGCGCCCGAGGCGTTTTACGGGGCTATTGGTGCGCTCTAGTTGGGTTGGCCCGCCCGCGCGGATGAACTTAATGAGCGCGCCTATGCGGGCGAAAAAGTATAGCCACACCGGAATCGATGTGGCTATAGCAATCCAACCGGACACGGTTGTCATTCGTGCTCCTTCACTACTGATGCTCCACGTTGTTATCTACCTTAAGGCCTCAAGGTGTAATCGTGGGAGTCAGTATTCAGTAACTATGAGTGAAGGGGTAAAGGCCTTAGTAGTGGAAACCGCCTTCAGCTTCCGCCTTCTCAAAGGCGCGGGTAGCAATAGGAACCATGCGTGCTTTACGCGGAAGGACGGAGAAGACGCCACGGACGGCGCGGGAGAAGATCTTGAGCTTGCGCTCATCCTTCTTGGTCCACTCCCAGCCAAGCTTGTTGCGCAGCTTGTCCGGAATCATGCCGATAGCAACCCACAACAGCAGGCGGGATGCGTAAGGTGCAATGGGCTTCCACAGCCAGTTGGGCACCTTGGGATCTGGGGTGTCGAGGGTGAGGCCGTTGATGATGCGGGAGCGCTCGATGGTTTCGCTGATATCGAGGGTATCGATCATGTTGTCCACGTACTCTTCAAACTCAGCGTACGTCTTTGGCGCATCGTCGGGCTCTGCAACCTCGTAGAAGGTGTACCAGGTACGGGTCTCCTGGAAGAGCTGCTCGCGCTCCTCTGGGGTCAAAGGATCCATGAAGTTGCCGGCCAGCTGGTACGGCATTGCAGCGAAGGTGGCGTGTGCCCAGTAGTAAACATCCGGGTTCAGCGGGTGGTAGCGGCTTCCATCTGGGTGGGTGCCCTTGATGTCCTTGTGGAAGTCACGAATCATGACGCCAACTTCTGGGCCTTCATAGATCGTGCGGATGATCGGGAAGGCGGAGCGAACCAAGCGTGCAACCTCGTTATCAAAAACGTTGGAGTGCTGCACCAGGGACCGGCTGACGTCACGCTGGGCAATCTGCAAAAGACCAGCAGACAGTGCGACGAATGCGGAGCGCCAGTCACCAAAGCGCTGCCACAGGATGGAATCTGGGCCCAGCTCAGGCAGGTTATCGGTATTGTTATCTGCGGTCTGGGTGTGCTTGTCGTTTACAGTGCTTTCAGGATTGCTCAGAGTAGTCATTATGCCTCCTTAAGGGCAGTAGCGGACTTTTGTTGATTCTGGCGTTCAGACGAGGAGGACTCAGGGGCATAGTTGGATGCTCGCTTGAAATCATGGGCCGGTGCATCGAACCCTGCGAGCACTTCGCGGATTCCGCGTACGGTACCGGGCTGAACCAACCACTTATCGTGCTTGACGGTTAGTTCTCCTGGTCCACGAATCTCGAGCTGGCGGACGTAACGACGGCAGTGATCGGCGCGGGCTTCGATGACAGCCAGTGGGCGACGTTTGAGGTAAGAGTCGCGCGGGGTGGGGCCGTCAACGAAGAGGGCATTAGGCAGCCCAAATACCTCTACACCGTGGTGGAGGTACATGTCATCGACGCTGGCCTTTGACCGTCCCGGAACGGAAATCCACGGGGATTCCTCACCGGTGGCGCGAATCAACACATCGAAAGCTTGGGTTTCCTGACCAGAATCACCGAGGTAGGAGATTTCCCATTTGCCTTCTGCACGGTCGAATTCGGCACCCGTAACGGCAGTGGAACCACGGAACTCGGCGCCACTGGCAGCAACAGCCTCTTCAAGGTGGCGTACTACAGAAGCTGGCGAGCCATCAGTTTTGGTGAGGCGGAGGTACGGGGTACGGAAGTGGTACTTCCGGGAAACCTCGGTGGCTTCAGCGGAATTGAAGTGGCCGCCGATGTATGGTTCTTGTTCAAAAAGAACGGTGTCGAATCCAGAGAATGCGCATTCAGAAGCCGCGGCGCATCCGGCTACTCCGGCACCAACCACTGCGACAGTCGGTCGGCGGTATGGCTTGAACATACTGTTCCTTTCGAGTTTCACAGGGCGCTTACTGGCCGCTGTGTGTTGTGCAGTTTATATTCCCAGAGGACACAATTCGTGAATATGTTGTGATCGTACACACATACCCATTGAATGTGAAGTGAGTTACTGAATTTAAAAGGTGGCTGGTTACGCTGCGCAGTGCTTAGGGGAGGAAGCGCAAGGCTTTTCCTAAGCGCAACGCGGAGCTCAGCAGGGTGCCGTAGTACTTATTGGGAAGCCAATTTGGTCCGCGCATCGGCATGATCCTTTGCGAGGAGATATTCTTTGCTTCCGTATATTTGGTCAATCCCTCGTGGCCATGGCGGCGACCAACGCCAGACTCCTTGACGCCACCCAACGGGGTGGAAATTGAGGCCCACGTGGAGGCGTAGCCGTCATTGATGGTCACGCTGCCTGCATCGATTTTCTCAGCGATGCCTTGCGCGGTTTCGGGTTGGCCGAATACAGAGGAGTTCAGACCGTAGGGCAATTTATTCGCCTGCTCGATGGCCTCTTCGACATCGCGCACGCGTTGCACGTACACCACGGGGCCAAAGACCTCTTGCTCTGCAAGCTCGGTGCCTTCTGCCAAATCAGTGAGAACCGTGGGCTCAAAGTGGTAGGGGCCAATATCCGGGCGGGGCTTGCCGCCGGTAATAACGGTGGCACCCTTATCTACGGCATCGTCGACAAAGTGCTGCACCACATCTAGTTGGTTTTGGCCGATGAGTGAACCCATCGTGTAGTCCCAGTTCAAACCGGAACCAAGTTTGATGGATTCGGTTGCCCGGCGGAATGCGGTAATGAATTGATCGAAGATGGCATCGGGGACGTAGATGCGTTCAATCGACACGCACAGCTGGCCCGAATTGGAAAAGCAAGCGGTAGCGATGGTGTCAATATGCTTGTCGATGTCCGCATCCGGCGCGATGATCATCGGGTTCTTACCACCCAGTTCTGCGGAGTATCCGACGAGGCGCTCGCCTACGGTGGCGCCCAAAATCTTGCCGGTCTTGGTGGAACCGGTAAACATCAGGTAATCGCAGTGTTCGGAGATGGCTGAGCCAACGACTCGACCGGAGCCGGTAACGATCTGCAGCAAATCCTTCGGCAGTCCTGCTTCCTTCAAGAGGTAGAGGGAAATCAGGTTAGAAAACGGGGTGGATCCATCGGGCTTGGCCACAACGCCATTGCCGGCAAGCAGTGCCGCAACGGCATCGGAAATGCCCAATGCTAATGGATAGTTCCACGGGCTGATTTGCCCCACAACGCCCTTAGGAACTCGCTGCAAGTGCGTTTTGGTGATGAGCGGAAATGCGCCCGGCTGCTTCTGGGTGGCCAATAGCTTTGGCGCATTATTTGAGTAATAACGCGCGTTATTTAGTACGTCGAGTACCTCATCAAAGGCGGCCGTGCGGTCCTTGCCGGTTTCCAATTGGATGAAATCCGCAAGCAGCTCGCGGTGTTTAGCCACGAGGTGGTGGAAGCGCTTCATTACCTTTACGCGCTGTTTAACGTCGGTATCGGCCCAGGCCTTTTGGGCCTGACGCGAACGGCGGAAAGCTTCATCTACGTCTTCTTCGGAACCTACTCCAACCCAGCCTAATTCTTCTTCAAATAAGGGGGAGTGGACCGCTTTGCGTTCGCCTTTATCCAGCGAACCGGTGGAGTAGTTAGTGGTGAGATGTTGTAGCTCAGTTAGTAATTGCTGTGGCAAGGGCCGTTCTTGTAGACGGCGTGGTAAAGACATGTAATGCACGCTCCAGAAAGATCAATGAAAAGGTTCGTGAGCTAAAAAGCTCACGAACAATAAGGAAGCCGGTATGTTTTAGAACGGGCAGCCGGCTGCACGGCGTGCGGCTACTGCATCATCGGAATCCGGCTTGTCGGTAGATTCCGCGGTGGCAGCAGAGTCCTTAGCCTGGGTGGCGTTGTAGCCTTGGATCTTCTTCGGCTCCTTGTACTTGCCCTCGATCATCCCGTTCTTGATCATCAAGGAACGACCCGGCTCCATGTAGCGCTTATCCTCTGGGAGGTGGTCCATGATGAAGCGAACGGACTTAGCGATGCGGTCGAAGCGCTTCTGGTCGCGCTTGGTCCACTTCAGCTCCAAGATGTCGCGGTACTTCTGCGGCAGGGTAGCCACAGTCAACCAGATGGCGCTGCGCATAATGGGCTTCCAGATAACCTTCCATACGGCCTCTGGAACGCCTTCCGGAGCCTTGACCGGCTCTACGCGTGCGGTGCGCAGTGCGAAGTCAACGGTCTCGTTGCGCTCAAGCACGGTGTCTGCCATCTCATCCATGTACTTGATCAAGTCATCGTAGTTATCAATGACCGGGCGCTCAGACATGCCGTACTTATCCCACCAAGTCACGCCCTCGCGAACGATTTGGTCGCGCTCTTCCTTGGTGAACGGGGTGCCGAAGAGCTCTTGGGCGTAGATAACGCGGTAGACGAAGGTAGCGTGTGCCCAGTAGTAAGTCTCTGGGTTCAAGGAGTGGTAACGCTCGCCATTTTGCAGCGTGCCCTTAATGGTGACGTGGTAGTCGCGAATGCGCTCACCGATGTCCCCATCATCGTAGATGGACTCAATAATCTGCGGCGTAGAGCGCTGCAGACGGGCGAAAGGTTCGTCGAAGAACTTCGAGTGGTCCAAAAGGGACTGACCAATCGCGGGGTGCATATTCTGCAAAATGCCGGTGTAGCCACGCAGCAGCTGCAGGCGGTTATCCGAGCCCCACTTCCACAACAGGGAATCCGGGCCCAAAGGAGCGCGGCGCAGTTCGCGCTTTTCTTCCTTCTTGTCCTGAGCGTTTACTTCTTCTGCACCGGACTGAGGGGAATCAATGTGGGTATTTTCTTCGTTTGCCTGTGTATTTTCGGGTTTCAGTGAGTTGGACAATTCGACCCTCCTTAGTCGATAAAATCTGTTGGTTGTGTAGCGTAACACACACCGGTGCACATCTATTACATGGCGCACAAATTTGGGGGTGTAACTTTGTGCGCTGCAGGTTTAGCGGGGGATCGGAAGTTGACAATGGCAGGGGGTGCGATAGTCTTCATTAAACATATGATCTGGACTACACCGTTGCGGGCGCATTTAATTGCACCCCTTTTTGTGTGATGTGTCTCAGGTAGTGTTAACGTGTGTTCAAGCTCATTTAATCAGTGGATTGCGTAGGTCTATTACTCATCCTCGGCCTGTAAATCTCTGGCCGCGGTAAAGAGTGGGCTGAAAATTCACCGTAGACGGGGGATGCCGCTAAAACAGGCAGGGACCCCGCCTTTTCAATTCCACAGAAAGGTTCCTTCATGGGCAGGATTAGTATTCCAAAGTTTGCAACCGCACTGACTGCCGGGCTTGCAGCTTTTGGTGTAACAGGTTTTGCGGTAGCCCAAGGCGGCTTGACCGCCAATATCGCACTTTCAGGAACCTTCTTTAAGGTGAACATGAGCCACCTGGAGGGCGAAGGATTGTCGATCTTTGTTGATAGGGACAAGATGGGAGAAGAAACCATCCCCGCCGCGCGTTTGAAGTTTGAGCACGCCGTGGCCTCCAACTTGTGCCTGTCCGCCAACCTTCCTGATGTCCCAGGGATTGGCGAGACCACCTTCGCCCTCCGTGCGAATGGTGATGACAGTGTGGAGGTAGAGAACCTTTTGGTTGGTGCTACCGACATTAAGGGTCAGCTGGATCTGACGAACGCCAACGTGGGTATTGATGCTAGCCAGGTCAATGACAGGGCAGATCCAGGTTCGTGGGGATTGTACGCGCAGAAGGTGACCCTGAGCGCGGATGATATTCGTACTACCTCGGTGGGAGCAGAAAGGCTCGCTGCCTCTGGTGTGAATGTGACGGTGAAGAGGGGAAGCAACAACAATGGCTGCTAAGTCTTCTGATGATGAGACTTTGCGCATGCCTGCGGTGAACGAAACCGGTACCGATAACGGCGAAGCTGCACGCAGCGCCCAAGATTCTTCCCAAGAGCCGGCCGGACATGCCGCTGGCGAGGCCGCCGCTGGCACCGATCACACTAGTGCTGCGGAGACGAAGGCCGACGGCACCGCTGATGCTGGTGCTGAAGCAACGGCTGCGGCGGAAAGCGATGGAGAGAACTCATCGCAGTCGGTAGCGGATGCGGTAAAAAGTGCTAATGAACCGCAGGATTCCGCAGCGAATAACAAAAATGACAAAGCCGTCACCCGAGTGGCCCCTAAAGAAAGCTGGTGGCAGCGGTTTAAACACTGGCGCAAGCGTCGTCCGTTCGCGGGTGGCTTATTGCTTATCTTGTCCGGCATCGCCATCGCAGCGCCGGCTTATATTACTGTGCGCATTTCTGATCTGCTGGTCATGATTTCCACGGTGTCTGGCGTTTCGACGCTTCTTATTGGTGCGGCACTAATCATGTTCGGCTTTGGATCTTGGTTTAGGCAGGAGACATCGTCTTACCTGGGTGTTTTAGCCATCTTGGTAGCAATCATCGCGCTTCCCACCACAAACCTGGGCGGCTTCGTGATTGGTAGCCTTTTGGGCATTATCGGTGGTGCGCTCGCATTTGCCTGGCAGCCACAGGAGCGCCAGAAGTCTCCTAAGAAGCACAAGAAGAAGAAAAAGTCCCAGGCCAAAGAACTGGCGGTTTCAGCATGAAGCTATTCAGGCTGAGCTCACTACCGCGTCGTCGCTCTGCTCGTGTGGTAAAAGGTAGTGCGCTCGCAGTGCTCTGCGCTTTTACAGCGGTGTGTGCGGTGAACCAACCTGAGGAAACCCGTGCGCAGGAAGGCTTGGCCTTAGCGCAATCTGAACTCAGCACGGTGACTGCTGATAATGTCACCCTGACTGGGAACGTAAGCGCCTCGCTTATCACTGTGCCTACCGCACAGGGTGAGCAACGAGCGCTGAAACTCGTAGGTGACAAGTTGGCCGCGCGAAACCTGGCGTTGACCCTGCCCGCAGCTATGGGACAAGGCAAGCTAACCACTGGTGACGTGGAAACCACCGTCACGGACGGGCCGGTCACCGTCCTGACCACTGGACTGCAGACAACACCCGCGGTGGTGGATCACCCCACCATCCCGGTAAACGTCGATTTATCCAACGGCGATCTCAACGCGGTGCTTGATCAATTGGGCGTTCCTGACCCGCACGTGGTGCCCGATGCTCCTATCCCGAACGTTCTGATGGAGCACATTTCGCTGCAAGATGTCACCATGGAGCTGGTCAACCTGCAGGGCGCTAATTTGCACGCCCCGCAAGTCCAGCTCAACGTGAAGTAACCACGCTGCAGCTTCCCTTTAAGCCTTGTTGAACTGCGATTGGTGCAGGCGCCAATAAGAGCCTTGGGCGCGCAGTAGTTCTTCGTGCGAGCCTTGCTCGACGATGCCCCCGTTTTCCATCACCAAGATCAGATCAGCATCCCGGATGGTGGACAAGCGGTGGGCAATGACGAAGGAGGTGCGCTCAGCGCGCAGGGCATTCATGGCGTCTTGGACGAGTACCTCGGTGCGGGTATCCACGGACGAGGTCGCCTCATCCAAGATGAGCAATGCGGGCTGGGCCAAAAAGGCGCGAGCGATGGTAATCAGCTGGCGCTCACCGGCGGAGATGGCGCCGCCATCTTGGTCGATGACGGTGTCATACCCCTCCGGCAGGGAGTGCACGAAGCGATCCACGTAGGTGGCTTTGGCCGCGGCGATGACCTCATCGTCCGTGGCATCAAGCCGGCCGTAGCGGATATTGTCCATGATGGTGCCCTCAAAGAGGACGGCATCTTGTAGCACCATGCCCACCTGGGAGCGCAGGGCGGTGCGGGGCATGTGGGCGGTATCGTGGCCATCGATAAGAATGCGCCCAGAATCGATGTCATAAAAGCGCATGAGCAGGTTGACCATGGTGGTCTTGCCCGCGCCGGTAGGGCCCACGATCGCCGCGGTTTGCCCCGGCTCCACGCGCAGGTTGAGCCCGGTAATAAGTTCCTTCTCCGGCGAATAGGAAAAGTCAACGTCCTGAAACTCCACGCGGCCGCGGGCTCGGCCGGCTAGCTCATCGCTGGTGTTCTCCAACGTTTGCTCTTCGGCGTCGAGGAACTCGAAGACGCGCTCGGCAGAGGCCACGCCGGATTGCACCTGTTGCATCATGCCGCCCAATTGGCCCAACGGCTGGTTAAATTCGCGGGAGTACTGGATAAAGGCGGTGACCTGGCCCAGGGTCATCTGCCCGTTGGCCACGCGCAGGCCGCCGAGGACGGCGATGGCCACATAAGACAAGTAGGACACGAATTGCATGATGGGCATCATGATGCCGGAGAGGAATTGCGCCAGCGCGGAGGAGCGGAAGAGTTCGTCATTGCGCTCATCAAATTGGCGCGTCATATCCTCAGTGCGGCCAAAGACGACGCCCAGATCACGGCCGGAGAAGGACTCCTCCACCTGCCCATTGAGCTGGCCGGTAGCGCGCCACTGGGTTTTGAATTGGCGTTGCGAGCGTCCGCCAATGACCCCGATGATCAGCGCGGTCAGCGGCAGCGCCAAGAGTGCCACCAGGGCAAGCTGCCAAGAGATGCTAAACATCATCACGGTGATGCCCAGGATCATCAGGATATTATAAAACAGCTGGGAGAGTGCCTGTTGGAGGGCCTGTTGCACATTGTCGATGTCATTGGTGGTGCGCGAGAGGATATCGCCGCGCTGGTGGGAATCGAAGTAATTCAACGGCAGCGCATGCACCTTGGCCTCTACGCGCTGGCGCAGCTCGTAGACCGTGTCGACGGTCAGGCGGTTTAAGATGAGCCCTTGCCAGAGCTCGAAGGCGGCAGAGACGATGTACATCGCGATCACCGCGATGATAAGCGTGCCCAAGCGGGTAAAGTCGATGCCCTCGCCGGGAGTGAAGTCCATGCCGGAGGCCATATCGGCCACCTGATCCTGGCCCTGGGCGCGCATGCCGTCGATGGCTTGCTGCGCCGAGATACCAGATGGCAGCTCGCGGGAGATAACGCCGGAGAAGATGACGTCCATGGCATCGCCCAAGACCTTGGGTGCGAAGACCGCGAGGAAGACGCAGACTATGTTCATCGCCGCCACTACCGCTAGCAGCCGCTTATAGGGCATGAGAAGTAGTAGCAAGCGTTTAGCAGAGGGCCAGAAATTCTTGGCCTGGCGGGGCGCGGAACCGGACCATTCATCGGCGGCGACCTTAGCCTCAAGCTCCTGGAGCTCGGCGTCCTCAGCGGAGGAGTTGTGTGTGGTGTCCTTGGCCATTAGTGCTCTCCTCCAGCTACTCCGGCGGTTTCTTGGGATTCAACGATTTCCTGGTACACGCCCGAGGATTTCAGCAACTCAGTGTGGGTACCGCGGGCGACAATCCGTCCTTTATCGATGACCAAAATCTGATCGGCATCCTGGATGGAGGCCACGCGCTGGGCGACTATGATGGTGGTGACGTCCTCGCCGCGCTCGGCAAAAGACTTGTGCATGGCGGCGCGCACGTTGGCATCCGTAACCACATCCAGCGCGGAGAAGGAATCATCGAAGAGATAAATGCGCGGCTTAGCCACGAGCATGCGGGCAATGGAGAGGCGCTGGCGCTGCCCGCCCGATACATTGGTGCCGCCCTGTGCGATGGGCATGTCTAATTCATCGACGAAGTCCGCCTGCGCCACGCGCAGCGCCTCCCATAATTCATCATCGGTGGCCTCGGGGCGGCCCAACCGCAGATTGGAGGCCACCGTGCCACTAAAGAGGTAGGCCTTTTGCGGCACGAGCGAAACGCGGCTGACGATGTCCGGGCGGGAGAGGGAGGTTGTGGGAGTGGCATCGATAAGCACCTCGCCCGCGCTCGGGACGTACAGGCGCGGGATGAGGGAAAGCAGCGTGGTCTTGCCCGCGCCGGTAGAACCGATGATCGCGGTGGTGGTGCCGGGAGTGGCGGTAAAGGAAATATCCTCTAGGACTGGGGCATCCGCCCCGGCATAGGAGAAACTGACATTGCGAAATTCCACCGTGCCGGAATTGGTCGCCGGGGTGACGGTATCTTTCGGCGGGGTAATGGAAGGCTTGTGGCTTAAGACGCCGGTGATGCGGCGGGCACACACGAGGGCGCGCGGAAGCATCATCGCCATAAACGTGCCCATTATGACCGCGGCGAGGATTTGCAGCAGGTACTGCAGGAAAGCGGTGAGCCCGCCGACATCGACAAGCCCGGCATCCACGCGCTGGCCGCCAAACCACAGCACTGCGCCCGTGGCCACGTTCAAAATGACGGTGATAATCGGGAACATGAGGACAAAAAGCTGGCCGATTTTCAGCGAAAGCTGGGTAATGTCCTTATTGGCCTTGGTAAAACGCTCAGTTTCATAAGCCTCGCGCACAAAGGCGCGCACGACGCGGATGCCGGTGATTTGCTCGCGCAAGGTGCCGTTGATGGTGTCCAATTTGTCCTGCATAGAATGAAAAAGCGGCATAAGCCGCGCGATGAGGACGGAGATGGTGCCAAGCAGAACCGCGACAGAAACCCAGACCAACCAGGACAGTCCGGCGTCCTCGCGGATGGCCATGATGATGCCGCCTATGGACATAATGGGTGCTGTGACCATGAAGTTCAGCATCATCATGTAGACCATCTGCACCTGCTGCACGTCATTGGTGCCGCGGGTAATAAGCGTGGGCGTGCCGAACTCGCTCATATCTTCTGCGGAGAAGCTGGTGACCTTGCGGAAGACCTCGCTGCGCAAATCCCGCCCCACGCCCATGGCGGTGCGGCTGCCGAACCACACCGCGCCGATGGCGGTAATGACCTGGACAAAGGCTACGATGAGCATGATTCCGCCGGTGCGCCAGATATAGTCGATATCGCCCTTGGACACGCCTTCATCAATGATCTTGGCGTTCAAGGAGGGCAGATACAGGGTCGCTGCGGTGGACAGCGCTTGCAGGATAAGTACCGCTATGACGTAGAGCGTATAAGGCGCCGAGCGGGTGAAGAGGATTCGGACTAGATCCATAAACCTGCGCTTCTTTCGGGGTTGATAGGGGGGGGGGTTAGCCGCGCAAGTATATCTGGTTAGCGCACGCGGGGCGAACGATATTTATTTTTGGTACCTGCCCGTTCGGTACCTGCCCGCAAGGCCGAATCTAGACCAAGACGTGTGCCAGCTGTGCCTGAGCGATGACGCTGGTCCAATCCTCAAAATTAGTGATTGGCGTGCACAGCCCCTCCCACGTGGTGTGAACTGGCCCCCGAAAGTTGGACTGGTTTAATTCTAGGTGATGAGGGGTTCAAGGGTCTGATTCCGATATTGCAT
>NZ_JBEHGF010000036.1:0-19388 GCF_040225725.1 Corynebacterium sp. KPL4015
CGTCTCGCCATAGTAGTCATTCTGGTTCATCTCCTTATGCGGGTTGGGTTCCCACACACAAACCATCAGACACTCTCTTTTCCGCCACGATGCGGTTTTCCACGAGACGGACTAGGCGGTCCTTGGCATCCTGGTCAAATTTTCTTGGCATGTTCCAGATTTTCCCATCTACTCAAACGGAACAAACCTGGAACACTTCATCCTTGCGGTGGGCGGCGAGGATTTCTTTTTGGCTGCGGTCTAGGCCTAACGCCAGCCCATGGTCATGAGCAGGCCAATAAGGGCGAGGCCGAAGCCAATCCCGTAGTTCCAACCGCCGAGCTCCGCCATGAAGGGGATGGATTCACCGGCGAGGTAATTGACCACGAGCCACAGCAGGCCGAGGATCATCAGGCCAAGCATGATGGCCACGTACCACTTCGGGGTGCCTTCAGAGTTGATTTTGACTGGGGTGCGGTTCGCCCCGGCAGAGCTCGATACCTGGGTGGCAGAGCTCTGGGTGATCTTTGACTTTGGCATAAGAGACCTTCTCTAGATTTCAGTTCTTATCTCAGTGCTTACTGATGAATTACGATACCAGCAGCGATGGTTACGGCAGTAGCGCCGAGGCTTCGAATTTCCAGATGCGAACCTCCACGTCCTGATCCTTGCGGATGGTATCGCCAGGATTAATGGACGCCCAACCGATCTTATTGCTATCAACCAAGGCGCCGGTAGGAATTGGCTCGCCCACGCGCAGCTGGCCATCCCAGCCCGCCTGGCGCAGTGCATTTTCGGCTTGTCCTTGATTCTTGTGCATGACCTCGGGTGCCTTCATGAGCATCCCATTGGATACCTCAATGGTGACAGTCTGGCCCTTTTCCAGCTGCGCGCCCTGGTTGGAGACGTTCAGCACGGTGCCTTCTGGCTCTAGGGAATCTACTTCGCGGACATTGACATCGAAGTCACTGGCTTCAAGGCGGCTGCGCGCATCCTCTTCGTTCAAGCCGGAAACATCAGGAACGCGCTTCTTTTCGATGCCCTTAGACACCGTCACCCGGACCTTCGAGCCCTTGGACAATTGCGTACCACCCGCGGGGTTCTGCTGGATTACCTCGCCGGCGGGGGCCTCATCATTGCGCTCAGAAATATCCGAGTTCAGCTCCAGGCCGGCCTCTTCCAAGACCTGCGCCGCCTGATCCAGGTTCATGCCGGTGATATCGGGGACATCGATGATTTCCTTGCCGGAAGAAACGGTCAGGGTCACCGAGGCATTCTTCTGCAATTCCGAGCCAGGGGCCGGATTGATGCGAATCGCATTATTGCGGTCGATATCCGGGTTAGCCTCTTCGTTCACGGTGACGAGAAGCCCCAAGTCCTCGAGCTCTTTGACCACTTCATTGCGCGGGCGGTTTTCTACCTCCGGCACGATGACGCTATTGTGCTCCGCTACCTCGGTTTGGTCACGGCCACTCCTATTCTTTTCATCGTCGCTGCTCCAGAAATCCCAGGCAAAATAGCCCAAGATGGCGACCAACAGCGCGACGAGGAGCAGCGCGAGCCATTTCATCCAACCGCCGCCTTCATCCTCTTCGGGTGCTCCGGTAGGACGCGTCGATTCGATCGGTGCCCGGTGGGATGTAGCAGTAGCGGTGGCCGGGGCGGGCATCGCCGTCGTGGCATCGTCCTCGTTGACGTGCATGCGGGCGGCCTCGGTGACTTGGCCCGTGCGCAGACGATCCAAATCGCCGGCCATCTCCCAGGCGGACTGATAGCGGTCTGCGGGGTGCTTGGCCATCGCGGTCAGTACCACTGCATCGATATTGACCCGTTGGGTGGGGGTCAACGAGGGGTCATCGATAAGCTCCGAAGGCGGGGTCGGTTCCTCCTGCACATGCTGGTAAGCCACGGCAAAGGGGGTTTCGCCTTCGAACGGGGTGCGGCCGGTGAGTACCTCGTACATGACGCAGCCCAGCGCATAGACATCAGAACGCGCATCGGCGTTTTTGCCGCGCGCCTGCTCCGGGGAAAGGTACTGGGCGGTACCGATAACGGCAGAAGTTTGGGTCATCGCCGAGGTCGAATCATCCAATGCACGGGCGATGCCAAAGTCCATCACCTTCACCTGGCCAGTATTGGTGAGCATGATATTCGCCGGCTTGATATCGCGGTGAATGATTCCCGCCTCATGGGATGCCTGCAAGGCCTCCGCGACCGGCTTGAGGATCTCCGCCGCTTCTTGGGCGGGCAGCGGGCCATCTTCGCGAATAATATCGCGCAGCGTGGCCCCGTTGACCTTCTCCATGACGATATACGGTATGGTCATGCCGTCCATCTCGGTCTCGCCGGTGTCATAGACCGCGACGATATTGGGATGGTTTAGCTTGCCCGAGTTCTGCGCCTCGCGGTAGAAGCGCTCGCGGAAGTTGATATCGCGAGCCATCTCCGTGCGCAGCATTTTTACCGCTACTTGCCGGCCTAAAGTGGTGTCCTCTGCGGCAAATACCTCGGACATGCCGCCGGAGCCGATGATCTCACCGAGCCGGTACCGGTCATTGACCATGGCTTAGTCACCATCCTGTCTTAATAAATCAGATAAATCCCCAGGGAGTTCATCGGGCTGTGAGTTTACTGTGTTTTTCTGCTCAGGTGTGTTTTCGACCTGCGGCTGCTGGGGCTGACGCTGCTGCGTCGGGGTATTCGGGGCCTGCTGGTTTCGCGTCGGGGCCTGCTGGTTCGGGGTCTGCGGCTGCCGGTGATTATCGCGCGGCGCCTGGTTGCCCTCCCGATCCGTAGGCTCCGTCTCCGTTACCGTCACTTCCTGCGGCGTCTCATTAGTATCTTCTTCCTCCAGGGTTTCTACCTGCGTGGTCGTGGGATCCCGGTATTCGGTAACCACGGAAGTTTCCTGGGTAGACGAAGGATCGCTGTCGCCGCTCTCGCTACTCATGAGGTTCATGATGGCGTAGCCGGCCGCGGCAAGCAGGGCGATGGCCGCGACGATACCCAGGCCTTTAAGGAAAGACTTCCCGCCCTTCGAATCATTGTCCGGGGCTGGTGCTACCTTACGTTGCGGCGCGGCAGCACTCGCCGCCGTCCCCGCCGCCGGATGAATGGTGGTGGGCTGGGCGACATCGGCAAGCATCTCCGTCGATGCCGAGGGCGAAGGCTCTGGAGCCTGCTGGTGGGGCGGAATGGATTTGGGCTGCGGCGGGCGCTTGCCCAGGCGCACATCGGATACCGCGACCGTAAATTCATTGCCATCGGCATAGCGGGTATTGGGATCCTTGCGCAGCGCGATACGAATGAGCTCGCGCGCCGGGGCGCTAATCGTGGTCGACAGCGGTTCAGGCTCTTGGTTGATGTGGGCAAGAGCAATGGATACGGAGGAATCACCCGAAAAGGGGCGCTTGCCGCCGAGCATCTCGTAACCAACGACGCCGAGCGAATAGATATCAGAGGCGGGGGAGACTTCCTTGCCCTGCGCTTGCTCAGGCGAAACGTACTGGGCAGTACCCACCACCATGCCGGTGCGCGTGAGCGGTACCGCGGCGGCGGCCTTGGCGATGCCAAAGTCCGTAATTTTCACCTGCCCATTTTGGGTAATCATCAGGTTGCCGGGCTTAATATCGCGGTGCACCAAGCCCATCCGGTGGATAATGGATAGACCGTGACCCGCTTGCTCAAGCACGTCCAGGGCGAGTTCTTCCTGCAAGGTGTTCTCGCGCGCGAGCAGGTCCGCGAGGGATTCGCCCCGCACGTATTCCAAGGCCATGAAGCAGAATTTGCGGCCATTATCTTCCAGCTCGCGGTAGTCATACGTGGCCACCACGTTATCGGACTGGATAGATTCAGCGGATTCCGCTTCATTGCGGAAGCGGGAGAGGAATTCCTGGTTATCAGAAAATTCCGGCCGCAACACCTTGATGGCTACTTCGCGGTCATTACGAGTGTCATCGGCAAGCCACACCGTGGACATGCCGCCGTGGCCAATGATCCACTGCAGCTCGTAGTCGCTGCCGATGAGTTCCTGGAGATGGTCTTTGTTCTCGGTATTCTTCATTACTGTTCCCCCTGGTATGCGCTCAAGATGGCACGACCAATTGGGCCAGAGACTCGGCCGCCCGTCGCGGATTCGCCCAAGTTACCGCCATTCTTGACGACGACCCCGACGGCAATATCGCGGTCCGGGTCAAAGGCGACGTACCACACGTGCGGAGCCAGGCCTTCGCCGTGCTCGGCGGTACCGGTCTTGGATGCAAAGCCATTGCCGTCGTAGCCCCACGAAGAACGCTCGGAGGCAAACATCAAGTCCCGAATGGTCGATGCGGTCTCTTCCGTGACGGCCTCGCCGGCCTTCTTGGGCTTGGTGGTGCGGATTTCCTTCATCTGGGCATCGGTAATGCGATTGACTAGGTAAGGCTCCATGCGCGTGCCCTTATTGGCCACGGTTCCGGCCATGACTGCCGCCTGCAGCGCACTCATGGTGACATCGCGCTGGCCGATGGCTGATTGCGCCGTCGCCGCACCATCCGGCAGGTCTCCCAAGGTGCCTGCGGAAGAAGAGACACCCAAGTCATATTTCTTGCCGATGCCGAAAGCATCCGCGTACTTGCGCAGCTCATCCGCGCCGATCTGCTCAGACATCTGCACAAATGCGGTATTACACGACAGCGCGAAGGCGGTCTGCAGAGTCACGGAATCCTGGCCATTGCACTTTTCATTGCCGTAGTTCGTCAGTTCCGTGACGGTATCAGGCAAGGTAATCACGTTGGCACCGGTCAGGCTCGACGAGGGATTGTATCCATTATTCAATCCGGCCGCAGTCGTAATGATCTTGAAAATAGATCCCGGCGGCAAGGTATCCGCCGCTGCATGGTTGACCAGTGGCTGACCGGCCTGTTCCTGCAAACCTGCCCAAGCCTCCTCAGCGGACTCGCCCACCAATGAATTTGGGTTAAAGCCCGGGTTGGAAGCCATGGCCAGAACCTTGCCCGTCGACGGCTGGATGGCAACAGCCGATCCTTCGTACCCAGGGCCCGCCAACTGGTCATACGCGGCCTGCTGCAATGCCGGATCGATGGTGACTTCTACATTGGCTCCCTTGGTGGGCTTATTCGCGATGGTATCCAGCCAGTGCTGTTTGAACAGGGAATCGTCCGTGCCATTGAGAATTTCGTTCTGCGAAGATTCCAATTCCGAAGCACCAAATTGGCTGGACAAATAGCCGGTGAGATTGCCAAAAGCGGGCGAATCGATGGGATAAGACCGGGAGTAGGTCTCATCAGGATTTTCCGTGGATTGCGCCAGCACTGTATTGCCGGAATAGATCTGTCCGCGCGGGGTGGTCTGCAATTCTATAAACCCGCGCGAGTTCTTAGCATTATGTGCGTATTTATCATCCGAAAATGCCTGAATGACCGTCAGGTTCACCAACAGAACCGCGGTCAAGATGATGGCAAATAGGGATACTAGGCGGATGGATTTGTTCATCGGTAAGCCTCCTGAACCGACGGGAACATGGAGGTGTCACTCGGAGCGTTGCTCGAGTTCTCCTGCATGGGTCGGCGTGCTGCGTTAGAGATCCGCAGCAAAATCGCCAACAGTACATAGTTAGCCATGAGAGAGGAACCACCGGCGGACATGAAAGGAGTGGTCAAGCCGGTCATCGGCAGCAGGGCGGAAATGCCACCGGTGACGACGAAGGCCTGTACCGCCAAAGTAAGAGAAAGGCCTGAAGCGACCAGTTTGCCGTACGTATCGCGGGTACGCAACGCGGTATTGAATCCGCGGGTAACCAACATGCCAAAGAGGACCAGAACGGCAGCTAGACCAATCAGGCCCAATTCCTCACCGATGGCGGCGAGGATAAAGTCTGAGTGCGCCACCGGAACCAATTCGGGGTGTCCTTGGCCCAAGCCGCTGCCGGAAATACCGCCAGAGGACATACCAAAAAGGGACTGGGCCAATTGGTATCCAGTGTTGTCATAGTTAGCCAGCGGGTCCATGAAGTTGGAAAAACGCTGCTGAATCTTTTCGGATACCTGGTAAATGCCAAAGCCGCCGATACCAACGAGGACGAGGCCAATAAAAAGCCAACTGACCCGGCCGGTAGCCATAAATAGCATGCCCAGCACCGTGCTGAAGAGCAGCAGCGCCGGACCAAAGTCATTGGAAATTCCCATGATGATAATGGCGATGGCCCACACAATGAGAATGGGGGCGAGGTCGCGCAAGCGGGGCAGGGAAATTCCCAAGAAACGATAGCCAGCCACGGTAAAAAGGGATCGCTTCTGCGTTAGCAGCATGGCAAAGAATAAGATCAGCATGATCTTGGAGAACTCACCCGGCTGGATGGAAAATGGCCCGAAGTTCAGCCAAATGCGCGCCTCAACGCCATCAGGTTGTGGCCACACCAATGGCAGCGCCAACAGTACGAGGCCGGCTGCGCCTAAGATATAGGAGTAGCGGGTGAGTGAGCGATGGTCCTTGACAACCGCCAGGACCAGCACAAAGAGCACCAAGCCAACGACGGTCCACATCACCTGGCGAACCGCGAGACCCCGATCATTGACCAAATCCAAGCGGGCCAAAACGATAAGCCCAATGCCATTAAGGATGGCCACGATAGGCAACATGACCTGGTCCGCGTAGGGTGCCAAGAAGCACATTGCCAAGTGCGCAATGGTAAAGACACCAATGAATCCACCGATGAGGTAGATCAAGTCCGTCGTGAGCGCATTATCCTGCGACAGCTCCAAACTGACCAAGGTAATGGCAAAGACGACCGCGGCGAGAATAAGGAGGCCGAGTTCGATTCTCCGGCTAAAAAACTTCTGCATCAGCTACACCTCCCTACAAGTGACCCCAGGTTTGTTTTCCTTGGTGTCTTTATTATCTTTTTGGCTCGGCGCAGTGATACATGGCTTGAGTGCCTTTTCACCCAAGTCATTAATCTGATCCTGAACCTCGCTCAGGTCACCGGCAGAAATATGATTGACCGCGCCGCGCTCAGACTCAGGCAGATCAGAGACCTTCAACGGGGTGAAGTCCCCCTTGCACTTCTGGGCAGAAAACAGCAAGGAGTTCTGGTCATTAATGCACACGTATTGGTGAGTGGAGCTTAAATCCTTGCCAAATAAGGAATAATCCGCGCCTTTGAGGACAGTGATTTCTTGTGCGTCGTTGGTCTCGGCGTAATAGTTATTGGACAAGAAATTCTTTACCCACAGCCCTGCGCCAATAACGAGCGCCAAGATGATGATGAGGGCGATGAGGACCTTCCACCCAATTTTTCGTCGAGGGGGCTCGTCTTCTGCCTCTTCTTCATCGGAGTCCTTAGCCGCATTGTCTTCATCGGCCATGACGGCCGGCGGAATCACCTGGGGTTTACGGGTGAGTTTCGCGGCGCGTGACGCCGAGGAATCCGGGTGCGTGGGCTCTTCTACCGAACCTGCAAGAGCACCAACGCGGAACGGCTCGTGGGTGGCGGGTTTTTCTTCCGTGACCTCGGCGATGACGACGGTGACATTGTCCGGTCCGCCCGAACGAATAGCGAGATCCACGAGGGTGGACCCCGCCTGTTCGATGCTTCCCTGGCCAAGGGCAGTCTCAATCGTGGAAGCGGTAACTGGGTCCGAAAGCCCATCCGAGCACAGCAGGATGCGGTCACCCGCCTTGGCTTCGAACGTGAAGAGCGTCGGCTCCACCGAACGGCCGGTATAGGCCTTCAAGATGAGGGACTTTTGTGGGTGGGAAGAAACATCTTCTGCAGCCAGCTCGCCCTTATCCACCAAGGATTGCACATAGGTATCATCCTTGGTGATTTGCTCGAGCTTGCCATCGCGCAGCAAATAAGCGCGCGAATCACCCACATGGCAGACACCAAAGGTCGTGCCATTGAACAGCATCGTGGACAGCGTCGTGCCCATACCTTCAGTCTCCGGGTGGGCGGTGATGTGCTCGCTGATGGCTTCATTGGCGTCATTGGCAGCAGCTGCAAGGAGTGCCTCCGTGTCCTCCTTACCCGGATCCTGATCTAGGATTTCGAGGTGGTTGACCATGAGTTGGGAGGCGACCTCACCTGCGGCATGTCCGCCCATGCCATCGGCCAAAATCAGCAGGTGGGATCCGGCGTAACCGGAGTCCTCATTATTACCGCGGATAAGCCCGCGGTCCGACTTGGCAAAAAAGTTTAGCTTCAGTGTCATGCGTTCAACCTCACGGTAGTGCGGCCTAGCTTAATCTCGGAGTTCGCGCCGACTACCTCAGGTTGGTCGATGCGCACACCATTGACGAGGGTTCCGTTGCGAGATTCCAAATCCTCCACTACCCACTCGCTGCCGCGGCGAAATAGGCGTGCATGATGGCCGGAAGAGTAATCATCCCCAGTGACAAAATCACAGTCAGCGGCGCGGCCCAAGGTGCATTCCTCGAGCGTGCCCAAATTCATGTGGGATCCCTGCAAAGGGCCTTCCACAATAGAAAGCTGCTTCACCGCAGCGTGACTGCGTGGGGACGCACCCATTTTCGACGGCTGTGGCATAGCACCTGCGGATTTATTGGTATCCCGCCGCATGGCATTCAAGGCCACCAGGACAAATACCCACAAAAGAGCCAATAAGCCGATGCGAAGCGCCAGCATGATGACTGCATCCATGGCGGCCTCCCTTCCTCAGTGTGAATTAGTAACTATGCGAATCAAGGCCCGTAATGCGGACCTCGACGTGGGAATGGCCCATGGTGATCACGTCGCCATCGGCAAGCAGCCAGTTATCAATGGGAGTGTCATTGACCGTGGTGCCATTGGTGGACTGCAAATCCACCAACACGGCATCTTCACCGTTCCACGTGATTTCCGCGTGCTGGCGGGACACGCCCGTATCCGGCAGGCGCAAATCCGCATCATTGCTGCGGCCAATAATATTTGACCCTTCCTGCACGTGGTAGACGCGGGAAGAGCCATCCTGCAACATCAAATTGACTGCGGGGCCCTGCGTTTGCGGCGCGGGTTGGTCATCTTGCGCAATGAAAGCGGTAGTAGCTGCGTCATCCGCATTATTTTCGTGCGGGTTGGTCATCTGGTCCTCCTGACCATCAAAGTCGTGGAAAATCGCCTCGAAACCGGTCTCTTCTGTGGGCTCGTGATCTATAAACGAGGACACACGAAGCTGGCCCGTGCGCAGGCCCGATTCCTCCGCAATCCGCACAATGACGGGACCAGCGAGGGACCATCCGTTATTGCGGATAAAGCGAGATAATTGGTCTGCGCAATCGGCAGGCAAATCGGGGTCTTGCGACAAGTTCTCCAAATCCTTGGAAGAGACACCTACAGTCATGACATTGGGACTATAGAGCTTGTTATCGTCCCCGTGGCCGAGATTGTCCTGGGCTTCTTGCTTCAAAAGCTCATCAATCTCTGCAGGAACGACCTTGCCGCCGAAGACAAAAGCCATGCCGTTATCAAGGCCGCGTTGCATAGCGGAATCGAGCTTCGCCAGCCTTTCTAAAAACGCCACGAATTTTGCTCCTTTCCGCTATACAGCGATCAGTAGTGATCAGTAGTAGCCATTATAGTTTGTACACCCCTTTCAAACGTAGACGGCGGCGCGAAAGTTCCTAGATTTTCGCCTTTAAATGCGCAAAATAATCCGCTTTTCCTGCTGATTTGTAATTGCACGTGCTTCCTGTGCTATCTTTATCTAGTCGCACTGACAACCACACCCTGCCCGGGTGGCGGAATTGGCAGACGCGCTGGCTTCAGGTGCCAGTGTTCGATAAGGACGTGCGGGTTCAAGTCCCGCCCCGGGCACAATGAGCAGTTGAACAAACTGCGAGACCGGAGGTAACAAACTCGAAAGGGTTCGTGACCTTCGGTTTCTTTGTTTTTCTGAACTTTGGCGGTTGAGGATTGCAAGTGTGGGAATTTACATCCTAACTCCCGCTCTCTTCTGTCGAACTCTTGTTTTCGATGGTGTCAACAAGTCATTTTGCTTGTTATTTTGATCTGACGTTCTGGCTTTAGCTCCCGCTTCGGGGCAATTGGAATCCTCCAACTGAGATGTTTTCCTTGGGCTGTTGGAGGATTTCCTAGTTGTTGAACCCCAATTTAAGAATTAAACGACTGGGCTGACGCGGAACAGGTTTCCATCAGGGTCGGCAACTACGAAGGTGCGGCCGAAGACGTCATCGTCGGGTGGCTGCACAATTTGGACTCCTTTTGATTGGTGCTGTTGCAAAGTTGGGCGGAGAGCAGCGAAGACTCAGTTTCTCATTCCCTGACGGCCGCTGCGTGTGGGCGTTGTTAGGCCGTCTCGAAGACCTGGTTGACGATCACCGCGTCCGGGTTCGGTTGCCCGTAGGCAAACATCGTGCCTTGCCCTTTCCGCAATGAGTGCATCGCCTCCATCCCTTTCAACGTCCGATATGCAGATATCCGGTTCTTAAACGCGCCTTTTGGCCCGAGGATCCGCTTCAGCCGACCATGGTCGCCTTCCAGGATGTTGTTGAGGTATTTCACCTGCCGGTGTTCCACTGTTGGCGGGCAGATTCCCTCTGACTTCAACTCGGCGATTGCCCTGGCTAGGGAGGGTGCTTTATCGGCGTTGATCACTCTGGGATACCCGGCTGACGCATTGGATCTGACGGCCTTGGCCAGGAAACACTTCGCTGCGGCCACGTTCCGATTCGAAGAGAGGTAAAACTCCAAGGTCTGGTCACCGGCGGTGATCGCCCGATAGAGGTAGCACCACCTGCCGCCGACCCGGATATAGGTCTCATCCACCCGCCAGGAACTAGCTTGCCAGTCAGGTACCTGCCGGTACCACCGTGTTTGCTTGTCCAGCTCAGGGGCGTATTTCTAGACCCAGCGGTAGATCCTGGTGTGATCAACCGGCACGCCCCGCTCGGTCATCATTTCCTCCAGATCGCGGTAGCTCACCCCGTAGCGGCAGTACCACCCACTGCCCACAGAATAATGTCACGGGGGAAATGACGACCCGAGAAAATACCCATGGCTGTGATTAGTTCACGTCGCCCTTCCTACTGCCCCAACTTTGCAACAGCACCCAAAGCCCTGGAATGAACTCCTGTCACCAGGGTCATTCCAGGGCATATTTCCCTGACTAAGAGAAGCAGTGACACAGAAGGTCTACCTCAGCGTGGGCCCTGTGGGCGTGCAGGTTCCGTGTGTGGCTGGTGTGCTGCGGCATGGTCGGCAGCGATTGATGACCGACTCTGGAGCGGGTGCCTTGTCTGGTCTCGCGGTTCAGGGTGGGTGGACTATTCGGCGGGTTGGATCTCGCTCTCGGTGACCCACTTGTGGTTGGTCATCGTCATCCCGTCGACGGTGAGATCAACCATGTAGACCGTCTCCTCGGTGGAGTAATCGATGGTGGCCTCAGCACCCTTCATGCCGGACATGTGCTCGGCATCCAGGACAACGCTCGCCCCGTCGGGCAGGGGGGCCTGACCCGGATCGACGAGCTCCTCATGGACGACCCAGCGGTGGTCGGTAACCGGGGCCCCACCCTCGGCGGGGGTGTAGCTGACCGAATAGGTCGTGGTGTCAAACGCCCCGGAAATGGTGGCGGTGGCCCCGTCCATGCCGGGCATGTGGTCAGCGGTGAGGATGACCTCGGTGCCCACCGGGTACGTGGGATCCTCGGCCTCTTCAATGCCTGCCGGCGGTGCCCCGCCGTCGGCAGGGTGGTCGTGCCCGCCGTGCTCTTCGTCGGCAGTGGTGGTGTCTTCCTGGTGGGTCTCGTTGGTCTCTGCGGTTGCCGTCGTGGTGCTGGTGGTGTCGGCATCGTCGGAGTTGTCGGTGGCGTCGCTGCAGGCGGTCAGCGCCAGGGTGGAGGTCAGTACCAAGGCGGCGAGGGTAATGCTGCGTTTCATGAGCGTTCCTTTCAAAGGTGGTGTGAGTTAGGGGTCGAGAGACAAGGTCAGTCAGTAACGGTTACGGGGGATATCGACCTACTGTGTTCCTCCTTCCCGTCGGTCGGAGCCAGGTGAGCCGGCTCCAGATCAATGCGGCGCAACAGCTGGGCGTTCAGGGCCACCACGATGGTCGAGGCAGACATCAAGATCGCGCCCACGGCCGGGGACAGCACGAACCCGATCGAGGCGAGCACTCCGGCAGCCAGCGGCACGGCGAGGATGTTGTAGCCAGAGGCCCAGATCAGGTTCTGGATCATCTTGCGGTAGCTGGTCTGGGACAGCTCAATCATCGACAGCACTGCCCGCGGGTCATCACTGGCTAGGACCACCCCGGCAGATTCCATGGCCACATCCGTGCCGGCACCAATGGCGATACCGACGTCCGCGCGGGTCAGAGCGGGGGCGTCATTGACACCGTCACCGACCATGGCCACGCTCACACCCCGGTCCTGCAGCTGCGTGACCTTGGTGTCTTTGTCCTGGGGCAGGACCTCGGCGAAGACCTCATCAATGCCTAGGTCCTGACCAACCGCCTGGGCCACCTGTTGCGCGTCGCCGGTGATCATCGCGACCTTCACCCCGCGTTCCTGCAGGGCTTTCACAGCGGCGCGGGATTCGGGGCGGATCTTGTCCTCGACGGCCACCGCACCGATGATCTGACCGTCGCGGACAATATGGAGCACACCGGCCCCACGCCCGGTCCAGGCACTGGTGGTGTCGGTGAGCTCGGCCGGGGTGGTGAGGTTGAACTCGCGCAGCATGTTCGGCCCGCCCACGAGGATCTCAGCGCCATCGACAGTGGCCCGGACTCCCCGGCCGGAGGCGGCGCTGAAACCAGTTGCACGGATTTGCCGACGGGAGGCCTCGGGATGGGCGGCCGCGGCCGCCACGATGGCGCGGGCCACGGGGTGCTCGCTGTCGGCCTCCGCAGCGGCGGCGAGGGCCAGTAGCTCGCCCTCGGTGACGCCGACAGCTGCCGCGACACCGGTGACCGCGTGCGCACCCTCGGTCAGGGTGCCGGTTTTGTCGAAGAGCACCACGTCGATGGTGCGCATCCGCTCGAGCGCCATCCGGTCCTTGATGAGCACCCCGGATTTCGCGGCCCGCTCGCTGGAGATCGCAATGACCAGCGGAATCGCTAGGCCCAGGGCATGCGGGCAAGCGATGACCAGCACCGTAACCGTGCGCACCACGGCATCGTCCGGGCTGCCGATGATGGTCCACACCACCGCGGTGATCAGAGCGGAGATCAGCGCGAACCAGAACAACAACGCCGCCGCCCGATCCGCCAGGGCCTGGGCCCGGGAGGAGGACTCCTGGGCGTCGGCAACCATGCGTTGGATCCCAGCCAGGGCGGTGTCCCCGCCGGTAGCCTCCACCCGGATGCGGACGGTGTTGTTGGTGGCCACAGTACCGGCGACCACCTTGTCACCGGTGTCGCGGAAGACGGGACGGGATTCGCCGGTGATCATCGCCTCATCGAATTCGGCGGCTCCGTCGAGGATGGTTCCGTCGGCCGGCACCCGGGCACCGGCCCTCACCAGAACGACGTCGTCGACGACCAGCTCGGAGATGGCCACGGTGCGGGTGGTCCCGTCGATGACTTTCTCGGCCTCATCCGGCAGCAGGGCAGCCAGCGCGTCAAGCGCGGAGGACGCGGCCCCGAGAGCGCGCATCTCCAGCCAGTGGCCCAGCAGCATGATGGTCACCAGCAGGGCCAGCTCCCACCAGAAGTCCAGGTCAAAACCACCCAGCTCCAGAGTGGTGACCCAGGAGGCGACAAACGCCACGGTGATGGCCATGGCGATCAGGAGCATCATCCCGGGTTGGCGAGATTTCAGTTCTTTCCATCCGCCCTTGAGGAAAGGCGTTCCGCCGTAGACGAAGATGATCGTGCCCAGCACCGGGGGGATCCAGGTGGATCCGGGGAATGCCGGGAGGTGGTAGCCAAGCAGGTGGGCGACCATGGGGCTGAAAATAACGACGGGAATGGACAAAATCAGCGACCACCAGAAGCGGTCCCGAAACATTGCGGTGCTGTGTCCGGCGTGTTCGCTGTGACCATGAACGTGGTGGTCTTCGTCCGGGGCGGAATGCGGGTGATCGTGGGGCATTGCCTGGCCGTGGGTGTCGGCATCTGCGTGGTGTTCGTGGCTGGCATGATCCGGGTGGTGGGTGTGGTCTGTTTCCGGAGTGGGGTGATCACCATGGTGATCACCCGAATGGTGGGGAGTGCTCATGACGTTCCTTTCGCTCAACCCGGTCGGGGTCGAGATGATGGGTAAAACTGATCAGGATAAGACGGTGTAGCCAGCCTCCCCGATGGCCCGGCGAACCATCTCCGGAGGTACGACACCGGTGACCGTGACGGTGGAAACTCCACCAGCAGCGAGATCAATCTGGACGTCGTCGACCTGGGGGAGGGCCTGAAGGGCCTGGGTCACGCTTTTCGCGCAGTGCCCGCAGGTCAGGCCGGTGACCTGGTAGCTAGGGGAGGACCCTCCTGCTGACGAGTCGCTGGCGGCAGGGATGGAGGCGGTGTCGGCACGTGAGGCAGGTCCGCAACAGCTGCAGCCGTGGGAGGCCATCGGCAAGAGGCGGGGCGGGGAGGTGATCATGGGAAAGCTCCTACGAGTCGGTGGGATGCGGCGATGCCACTCTCTAGCATATACCCCCCAGGGGTATATTTTCAATGGGTGGAGGGCGCGGCTCTCACGCGGGGCAGGGTGTGGTCACCTAGCAGCCTCTTCACTGTCGGGAGGGGACAGCGGGAGGTGGAGGGCAAACACCGCTCCGCGACCGGGTCCGGGGGAGGTGGCGGTGAGAGTGCCGCCGTGGGCCTCGATCAATGCCTTGGAGATGGTCAGACCGATACCGGCCCCGCCGTCGTCCCGGCTGCGGGCGGCATCCCCCCGGTAGAAGCGTTCGAAGATGTATCTGAGCTGGTCAGGCGGGATGCCCTCGCCGTCATCGGCGACGTGGATGAGTGCGGTGGACGCCCCCTGTCGGTGGACGCTGATCCGGACCTGCCCGCCGGCCGGGGTGTGTCGTAGCGCGTTCGAAAGGAGATTGCTCATCACCTGGCCGAAGCGTTGCCGGTCCACGAGCGCCCGGGCGGTGTCTGTAATGGTCTCGATCTGTAAATCGACGCCTTTGTCAGCATAAGCTTCCCCCGCGGCAGCAGCGGCGGTATGGAGCAGATCCCCGAGCCCTTCCTCCGCCAGGTCCAAATCGATCCGGTGTTCCTGGGCCCGGGAGACATCGTCGATGTCTTCCATCAACCGGGTCAGGCGGGTGAGTTGGTCAGCCATGATCGTGTGGGTGGCATTATTCCAGTCCACGACCCCGTCCTGGAGACCATCGAGGTAGACCGTGAGCACCGATAAGGGGGTGCCCATTTCGTGGGCCAGATCAGAGAGCATCTGGCGGCGGACCTGTTCGGTGTGTTCCAGCCGATCGGCCATGGTGTTGAAGGCATGCGCCAGGGTGGTGACCTCGGGGCCTGCTTTTCCGGCGGGCACGCGGATACGGGAGTTGCCGGCCGTCAGGCTGGTAGCGGCGCGGGTGAGATCCTGCAGGGGGGTGCGCAGACGACGCGATAACCACAGGCTGGCCAGCAGGGCGCTGATCAAGGCGGTGGGCAGGGCGACGGCCAGGGTGATCAGGTTGGCGCCCCGGTAGGCCTGCTCGGCATGGAACAGCTCCAGCGAGGGGTCCTCCTGGCCGGTCATCAACATATGATCATGGAACAGGGTCGGACCCACCGTCGTGGCCACGGCCGCGGCCACCAGCAGGCTAATCACCACGACCAACACCTGGGCGGCCAGGAAGCGGAAGGTCAGGCCGGGTCCGTGATTCATGGTTGCCCCACCCGGTAGCCCACGCCACGCACGGTGTCGATAAACCCCCGGCCCCGGGTGTCGGTGCCGAGCTTGCGACGCAAGTTGCCGATGTGGACATCGACGATGCGTTCATCACCGACCCAGGTGGTGTCCCAGACCTCGGTGACCAGGTCGTGGCGGGTCAGCACCTGGCCGGGGCGCAGGGCCAGGGCAACCAGCAGCTCGAACTCCGTGCGGGTGAGCTCCACGGTCGTCTCCCCCACCCGCACCTGATGGGCGACGGGGTCAAGGATGAGGTCACCAACGATCAAGGGGGTGGTCACCTGCGGTGGGGTGGTGCTGGTGCGCGGGCGGCGCAGCACCGCATGCACCCGGGTCACCAGTTCCCGGATGCTAAAAGGTTTGGTGATGTAGTCATCCGCCCCCAAGGTCAAACCGCTGATCTTGTCGTCCTCGCTGCCACGCGCGGTGAGCATGAGGATGTAGCAGTCCGAGAAGGTGCGGATCCGTCGGCACACCTCCAGGCCGTCGAGTTCGGGCAGCCCCAGATCCAGCACCACAACATCAGGGGAAAAGCGACGAGCCTCGTCCACGGCCTGGGTGCCGGTGTGAGCCTGGCGGGTATCGAAGCCGGCCCTGATGAGGTAGGAGGCCACCATCTGAGCCAGGGGTTGTTCATCATCGACGACCAGCACCCGCCCCGGGGGCGTGGCGGTGGTCGGTGTGCGGTCAGCCATAGGCCCCAGTATTGCTCCGGTCAGGGGGGAATACCACCCTCGCTCAGTGCCCGGCGGGGCAATCTTCATCAAATCTTCAAACATCACCCTTCGACTGCCGTCACCCTTGTGCCCCACCCCGGGCCGGTGGCATCGCCTCCCCTGGTCGGTTCAGCAGGCGCCACCAGGGATTTCACTGCCTGCACCGCATACCCGGGGCGGGTAGAAGGACATCGCCCACGGCTGTGGGGTGGTGTCCCGGTGGTGACCCAGCCCACCGAATCCACCCCCTTTTCGCCCTGTTATAAGGCTGTGAGCAGGGCTTTTGATTTCTAGTCCGTCAGGCACCCGTGCTAGATAAAGGTATGACATCGACCTTGAGGCGGTGTCTTCTCACGGTCTTACCACGATCCAAGGAGATTGACGTGAAACGAGCAGCGATCGCAGCCGCCGCCCTTGCCCTCGCCCTCACGGGGTGTTCGGCCGCCGACTCGGAACCCACCGCCGACGGGACGGTGTCCCGGGATACATTCCTGACTACCCATGGCCTGGCCGCCATGGACGCGGTGGAGATCATTGATCACCTCGACCGGCAGAAGGTCACTGAGCGTCCCACGGATCTGATCGCTTCAGTGCGTGCCGATGAACTGCTGCTCTCGAGCGATGACCAGGAAGTCGTGGTCGATCTTCCCGACAATCAGACGTATGTTTCGATCGCGCCCTATCTCACCTCCACCCACGACTGCTTCTACCACAGCCTCACGACCTGCCTGGGGGAACTCGACAATGAGGATATCCAGATCACGATCACCGATGAGGCGACCGGTGAGGTGCTGGTGGACGAGGCGACAACCACCTTCGACAACGGGTTTATTGGCTTCTGGCTTCCCGATGATGCCACCGGCCTGATTGAGGTCAGCTACCAGGGGCGTACCGGCACCGCGGAGTTTTCCACCGCCGACGATGGTGCCACCTGTGTCACAGACCTGCACCTGACGTGATGGCTCAGCAGGGTCCTCACCTGCGCCTGTCTCCCGTGTCACTGAAATCTAACACCAAGGAAGGTTAAATCATGATGAACGGATTTTCCCGACGACAGGTTCTGCTCGGCGGGCTCGTCCTCGCCGGCACCGGGGCCGTGGCCGCCTGCACCAGCGACCCTGGACCCGCTGCCTCGGCACCAGGTTCCTCTCTTCGCCCCACTCCCACCCCCACTGCGCTCGGTGAGCCGACGGTGCGCCGGACACTGACCGCCCGGCCCCTCTCTCTGGATATCGGCGGCATCGAAGCCAAGACGTGGGGATACGTCTCTGACACCGGGGATGCGGCCATTGAGGCCACCGCCGGCGACGTCCTCCAGGTCGATATCACCAATGAACTGCCTGAGAGCACCTCCATCCACTGGCATGGTATCGCACTCCACAACGCAGCCGACGGTGTGCCCGGCATGACCCAGGACCCCATTGAACCTGGCGAGTCTTTCTCCTATGTTTTTGAAGTCCCCCACAGTGGCACCTACTTCTACCATTCCCACTCCGGCCTGCAGCTTGATCGCGGCCTCCACGCCCCACTGATCGTCCGTGACCCGCAAGACGCTGAGGACCAGGACGTCGAGTGGACCATCGTGCTCGACGACTGGGTCGATGGCATTCAGGGCACTCCCGACGATGAGCTCGACAAGCTCACCGGAATGGGTTCAGGCGACCATAACGGGAAGAAGGGAATGGGAGGTCACGGCCAGATGATGCACGGCACCCCGGACCGGGTACTGGGCGGGGATGCCGGCGATGTGATGTATCCGCACTACCTCATCAACGGACGTATCCCCCGTGCTCACCGGACCTTCGAGGCTCGCCCGGGCGACAAGGCCCGCCTGCGGTTTATCAACTCCGGCGGTGACACCATCTTCAAGGTGGCCCTCGGTGGTCACCGCATGACCGTCACCCACACCGACGGCTTCCCCGTCCAGCCCAGGGAGACCGAATCGATCTACCTGTCGATGGGCGAGCGTGTCGACGTCGAGGTCATCCTCGGCGACGGCATCTTCCCGCTCACGGCTTTGGCGGTGGGTAAGGACGACCGCGCCTTCGCCGTCATCCGCACCGCCGGCGGCCAAGCCCCCCACCCCGATGTCGACTTCCCCGAGTTGTCGTCCACCGGACTGCTTCTGTCCTCCCTGAAGCCAGCAGACCGTGTACTCCTACCCGAGGACACACCAGACCGAGAAGTCAGCATCGACCTGGGCGGGCAGATGATGCCGTACGAATGGAGCATTCTCACCGACGGCCAATCCTCCTCCGCGACCGTGCAGGAGGGCCAGCGCCTGCGGATGGTCATGCGCAACAGGACCATGATGCCCCACCCCATGCACATCCACGGCCACACGTGGGCGCTGCCCGGCAGCGGCGGACTACGCAAGGACACCGTCCTTCTCCGCCACGGTGAAACCATGATCGCCGACCTGATCGCTGACAACCCCGGTGAGTGGGCATTTCACTGCCATAACGCCTATCACATGGAAACCGGGATGCTAAGCTCGCTTCGCTACGAGTAACCCCCACAGCAGGGTTGAGTGCCGAGGTGGGCGGGGTGTCCCCCGAGTAGTGGACACGGCTTTGGTGTCAGGGTTGAGCAATGTGTGCCAGGAGTCGACGGGATTGAAGTATGCGTCAGCGCGCACGGCAGCAAGTTCAATGATGCGGTCGTAGCGCTTGTTAAAGCCGGTGGTTTCGGTATCAATGACCGCAAAGACCGACATGCCCGCCTAAACGCTATCGAACACTGCAAACAAGGTGGATTTCTGTGGATAGCCACACTGGCCCCGTGCGGGTTGTCCATGGGCCGGGCTGGTTTTTAAGACCGGGCGGTTTGAGTGCCTTCCTGGGTGTGGTGCCATTGGTTGGCGTACTCAGTC